>CAIYZI010000157.1 GCA_903930665.1 uncultured beta proteobacterium | reverse complement strand
GATGGGTAGCCATATTCAGACCCCACCCCATAGAAAATTTGGTTTTTTATCCATATCTACTTCTTCTTGGATTTAATATTGCATAAACAGGTGCTTGTTATGATTTTTATATAGGATGGATTTATCTGATGAAGCTAGGCGATATTAAAGTCACAACAGCAATAGCCATTGCGCTTGTTGGCCAGGCTATTTATAAATTTGGTTTTGTCATGGCAGGGGGAATTGCCTTGGGCTTAATCGGCTTAGCACTCACCTATTTTGCCCTTGTATACATAACAAAGTTACTTATTGAATATGTAAAGACAAATGGTGCGCCAGCCATTGGATTGCTTGCCCTTGCTGCATTAACTTGGATAGCCGTCGGAATTCACTATGCGATTCAATAAATCTAGGCTCAAGTGCCTTGCTGCAGTGGAAATAAAGACTATATGTCTATAAAGGCAAGGCTAGTTAGATTGGTCTTTAGTCTTCTACAAACTGCAATCTAACAATTTCATTTTTCTTCGCCAGCCCTTAGTCTTCTATGCCTTTGCTCAAACTCTAGGGCTTCTTGGAAAAGTGCCAATTCCTTCTCTTTGTCCTCTTTCTGCTTAATCAGGTCTTTTCCAGCAATTACCTGACTTTCCTTCAAAAGGCTCTCAAGGGTGGGTTTAATTCTTAGCTTTGTAGTCTGCTTCATTCTTCTCTACTTGCTCTAGCCATAACTTAACTTGTTCTTTATCGCCCAAATCCTCTGCAGTCAGTTTTTGACCGCTTTGCTCCTTCGCATCAATCCTTACCAATATTTCTTTGAGTTTTAATTTGGTTTGTTCAAAGCTAGCAATCTCTTTGTCTTTAGCTTCTTGAGCCTCCTGCTTGGCAACATTCATTTGGTGAATTTTGTCACTAGCAATCTCAACAGTAAGCCAAATAAGTGGCACACCAATAATTACCGCCATTACCCATTTAAAAGCTGGGAATATCTGCCAAAGGAAAAGGGCAATACCGATTGCAATAAGAAATAGGACTATCTGCAACATTTATTCCTCAAATCTTTCATAGGTGGTTTCTACTGGCTCAGTCTTTAGCTTGCCCACCCTTTTTAAGGCATTGCGTTTCTCATCCTCCTGAAACTCTTTTCTCCAAGCCTTGAAGTCCTCCTCCAAAGAGGTAAGTCTTTTAAGGTTTAATTTGGCAAAGAATTCAATGTCTGACATTGCTAAAGAACCTTCAAAATCATTTCACCTGAATAACAGCATTGGGAACAGGCTGAAGTTTTGGACGCTGAAGTTCTTTATCCCCAGCATTAAGGCACATAAATTCAATTTCTGACCTTGGATAGTTCCCAAGAATATAAGGGGGTTGAGTTTCTTTGGTTGAGGTTATCTGAAACTCCTTGCCTTGCTTTGCACAGAATTGAACAGCTTCTGTAATGATTTCCCCCTTCATTGTTCCAAGTCCTGGAAAACCTGACCCTTGTTCTTTAGCAATCATGTAAGTATCGCGACCCATTGGAACAATTCCAGTTGAAGATGCAACGCATCCAGCCAACAAGATGATTAGCAATGCTGGTAGTAGGATTCTCATATATCTCTTATTTAGTTAATTATTGTTAAGTAACTTATCCACCATTGATATTGGTAAATGGCATAGGGGTATTGTCCCTAAGCCTTGGGTCATATCAGTAAGTAGTGCAATTCATTGTGTTGCCAATCATTCGGCAATTAGTATTTGTTGAGGAGTTTCCGACACTAGGTGCCTGCAATGGCACGAAAGGTGCAGGAGCGGGTGCTTGATACGGCCTATTATTCATAAGTATCTGCGCTCCTAATGCCCTTCTTTGTGCCTGGTCTTGCGCTTGTTGTTGAGCCTGTTGTTGCGCTATTGCATTGTTATATTCATCAATATGCCTTTGGGCAGCCTCATTTTTAGCCTTTATTTGGTCGGCAACCTCAGTCACATTTGCCATGAAATTTGTGTACAGAGTAGCCCTTGCTTTGGCAAATGCTCCATATGTAATCTTTCCCGAATAAAGGTCTGCTAGTAGGCCTTTAAGGTTAGTAAAAAACTCCTCTGATAATGCATTAAGCTTGGGCGCATAGTATTTTTTGTGAAAGCCCTCACTATCTTTGTTGCAGTCTGATACATATGCCTCCCAAGCCTGTAAAGCAGTCTTATCAGCTTTTGTGGGTTTTGAGTTATTTGAAAGCATATCCAAGGTTTGCTTGCGCACATCACTAAGCGCAACCTTGCTTTTGAGAATTTGAAGGTCAGGCTTATCTTCTAGCTCTTTAAAGCAGGCAATAGCTGGGTCTACTGGTTGCTGCGCATACACTTTTATCGATGGCAGAATTATCATCAAAACGATAACAACAAGATTTCCTATGATTTTCATAATCACCCCTTTAATGCTTCAATATTAGCAATTCTTGGTTATGTATAGTCAATCTATTAGCATTTTCTGCTCTTTTAATAATCTATTCATATACTTAATCAATTCTCTGACCTCTAAGCTATCGCCTCTTTTTGTTGCATTCCTAGATGATTTTGCCTTTCCTTCGAGTGTCTTTGCCCCTGTTGATTTTTCCCAAGGCTTCCAGCGTTGTATCAATTCCCTTTGGCGTTGTCGTTGTTCCGGCGTCCAATTGCGCATAGTTACCCTTTAATAGTTCGTTTTGTGGCGTTATGTTTTTTTCTGTCAAATTATTTACTTGTTGATGACCTTGGGCAATATTGGCTTGTTTAACAAATGTTGTATTGCTTGGTTGCTTTAATTGCACCAATGCTTGCAAGGTTGCCCGGCATTGATTTTGGGCTTTTAAAGCAAATCGCATATGAGTTTCGTATTGCAATAACTTTTCTTGCGCCTTGGCTCGCCTTGCTAGGCTTGTAAACATCACCTCTAATGCCATGGCTTGGCTTATATACATTTCTTCAATCTTGGATAAGTCGCCTGATTTAATTTGTTGGATTGTTTTTTCCAAGGTTTTTATGGTTGATGGAAAATTAAAGTCATCACCTATGCCCACTCCAAAAGATTCAATAACGGCGGTGCTTAAATATTCAGATTTAGATTTAAATTCGGCTAATGCTTGCTCTTTAGTTTGGTCTTTTCCTTTTTTGATTTCAAGGACTTGGGTTTTGGTTTTTGTCATAGTTCAACTTCCTTAATTGATTGGTTAAAGCCGTTACATCGTTGGAATAAATTCACCATATCGCCCAATCCAGCACCGGCTTCCCTAATAGCTATTCCAGCTTTGCGCCAATTGCCACATCGCCATAAGCCAACATATCCTTTTAGGTAGTGGCAT
>CAIYZI010000156.1 GCA_903930665.1 uncultured beta proteobacterium | reverse complement strand
TCCAGCTTGGGTGTTTACTGGCCCCGTAGCAGATAGGCAAGCGGTTCACACGCCTGAAGGTTCCTGGTCTGCTTCAGCCAATCGTTATATACCTCGATCCTCATTGTCGGTATATCAAAAACAAGTATTCCGAGCTTCCTTACTCGGAGATGGGTCCCCTGACCCCAAAACCTCAGGAACAACCATTTATGAAAATCCAGATCTGCGAGCATGGGTAGATGAAAGTCAGCCCGATGTTTTAATAGCCTCGTTCAAATCCAAAATGAATACTATTAGCCCAGATGTACTAAATGGCATTCAGAAGGCGGTCGAGCTAGCAGAGGCAAGTTATGAAGGGCTAGTGATATGGCAACCGACCTCCCTGAAGTTAGGCACTCCTGGCGGCCCATTTTCGGCGGGAGCCAATTTAGAGGCGGCCCTTCCTATGGTTATGAAAGGTGGCCCAGCTGGCGTTGAACCTTTTGTAAAGCTTTTTCAAGACACCATGATGAAAGTGAAGTACTCACAAGTGCCTGTCGTTTCAGCCGTGTCAGGTATTGCACTTGGTGGTGGATGCGAACTCGTCATGCAATCTTCACGCAGAGTAGCGGCCATTGAAAGTTATATTGGTTTGGTTGAGGTTGGCGTAGGCCTCCTTCCTGCTGGCGGTGGACTTAAAGAGGCAGCCATTCGTGCAGCCCAAGGCGTAAGTTTGGCTGGCAATGCCAATTACCTAGACTTTATTAAAGGGTCTTTTGAAAATGCTGCGATGGCTAAAGTATCTTCATCAGCTCAAGAAGCTTTGAAGATGGCTTACCTGCAAAAAGGGGACATCATCGTCCCCAATGTTTATGAATTACTTGCACTCGCACAAAACCAAGTCAAAGCAATGCGATACGCAGGATATCGACCCCCTATTCCGGCACTCATTCCAGTTGGCGGACGCTCTATTATTTCCACGGTCATGGGCCAAGTGGTGAATATGCGTGATGGTGGCTTTATATCGGAATATGACGCCCATATCGCTGAAAAAATCATTCACGTTATTGCTGGCGGAGATGTGGATGCCGGCACCCTAGTGACTGAAGAATGGTTGCTTAAACTAGAAAGGCAAGCCTTTGTAGATTTGATTTCCCATCCAAAAACGATGGAGCGAATTATGGGTCTTCTCCAAAATGGTAAGCCAGTCCGCAACTAATTCTTTTAGAAAACATTGATCATGAAAAATATTCAAGACGCATATATCGTAGCCGCTACTCGAAGCGCTGTTGGTAAATCCGGCAGAGGATCTTTAAGAAATACCCGGCCTGATGATCTGCTTGGTAATGCACTTCAACATATTCTTACGCAAGTGCCAACACTGGATCCCAAGGCTATTGAAGATGCCATTATCGGTTGCGCTATGCCAGAGGCTCAACAAGGATTAAATATTGCACGTATCGGCTTACTCCTTGGGGGATTGCCCAATACTGTTGGTGGTATTACTGTGAATCGCTTTTGCTCATCTGGCTTAAATGCGATTGCGATGGCCGCTGATCGTATTCGCGTAGGTGAAGCTGATGTCATGATTGCCGGCGGCGTTGAATCTATGAGTATGGTTCCTATGGGTGGTAATAACCCATCCCTATCCCCTGAAATTTACATTGGCGCTGAAAATATTGGTATAGCCTACGGTATGGGCCTCACAGCAGAGAAAGTCGCCCAGCAATGGAAAATCAATCGTGAAGATCAAGATGCCTTTGCTTTAGCCTCACATCAAAAAGCGATTGCAGCACAAAATGCAGGTGAATTTAATTCTGAAATTTTTCCTGTCAATATTGCTGATCGGTCTATGAACTTAGGCCAAGGCCAAGTGGATATCAAATGGCGAGAATTTTCAAAAGACGAAGGTCCGAGAATCGATACCACTCTTGAGGGCTTGGCAAAATTGAAATCTCCTTTTGCCGCCAGAGGAAGTGTGACAGCTGGCAATAGCTCACAAACCTCTGACGGTGTTGGCGTTCTCATTTTGGCAAGTGAAAAAGCCATCAAAACTTTTGGCCTTACCCCCTTGGCTAGATTTGTTAGTTTTGCTGTTAAAGGGGTCCCACCAGAAATTATGGGAATCGGCCCCAAAGAAGCTATTCCCGCAGCTTTAAAACTTGCAGGTCTTCATCAGCAAGATATTGATTGGATTGAATTAAATGAGGCTTTTGCCGCTCAATCCTTAGCCGTCATGAGAGATCTTCAGTTAGACCCTAATAAGGTCAACCCTCTTGGTAGCGCAATTGCCCTAGGTCACCCATTAGGCGCTACTGGTGCAATTAGAGCAGCTACAACCATTCATGCGTTACAAAGAAGAAATCTTAAATATGGAATGGTTACCATGTGCGTCGGCACTGGCATGGGTGCTGCCGGCATTTTTGAGCGTTGCTAAAGTCTACTGAGAGATTCATTCATCAGGAAGGCGGACTAGCTAAGTATATTTTT
>CAIYZI010000155.1 GCA_903930665.1 uncultured beta proteobacterium | reverse complement strand
GCAGGGAGCTGCTGGGCAAATGCCTGGACAATTTCCGTTTACCACTGATACCTCCAAGGCTGGCGGAGGATTTGGAGCCGCTTTTCCAGGTCTAGATGTAGACGAACTTGAAAAACGCATTAAAGATCTTAAGAGTGTTGAAAACTGGCTAAACCTTAACCTCAACATCCTTAAATCCACTATTCAGGGTTTAGAAGTGCAACATGCCACCATGATGGCGTTGAAGTCTTTTGGTGATGCCGTCTCTGCTGCTGGAGCAGCGGCAACTGGCACAACTGAAGAATCAAGCTCCAGAGCCAAAAGAACTGCCCGACCTACTACTGCGCAGAAAAGCGCAACACGCCGTCGTCGCAAAGCTGGCGATGCAACTTACCTCGACGAAGTAGGTAATTCAGATGAGCGATAGCCTCGCCCATAGCAAATGTCATCTGGTGAATATCTAATTCACGTTTAAAAAGAACCGGCACGATCTCTCTAGCATGTGCCGGTTTTTTACATGCCCCAAGAGTCTCAGCCAAGCGATCCTCATGATGCGCTTTTAACTGATTAATACGAGGCTTCATTCCTTGAAAAGGCTTGCCATGAGATGGCAAAACCAAGGTTGCATCTGGCAATGGCAAATATTTATCCAGAGAATCCAAATATAGTCCGAGCGGATCAGCATCTGGATCGGCATCGTAGACACTCACATTTGTAGAAATACGCGGCAATAACATATCGCCCGAAATCAATACCCCTATCTCCTGGCAATATAAGGATGCATGCTCAGGCGCATGTCCGTAACCCATGATTACTTTCCATTCGCGCCCGCCAATAGAGATTTTTTCTCCATCCACAATACGTCGATATTGACGCGGGATTCCAGGAACCATGTTGCTGTAGTAATTAGCCCGTGCCCGGATTTTTTCTAAATCTTCAGGCGCGCTTAACCCATGCTTCTGAAAATGGTCGGCAGATCCACCGCTTCCAGCGCGCACGCCAATAGCTGCACCACCCTCTTTATGACTGAGCCACTGGGCAGTTAAATAATCCGTCATGGATATCCACAACGCAGCATTCCATTTTTCACAAAGCCATTGTGAGAGACCCACATGATCGGGATGCATATGGGTCACGATCACCCGCAACACTGGTAATCCCTCAAGTTGAGTTGCAAATACCTGCTCCCACGCCGACTTTGTTTCATCATTGGCAATGCCACAATCAACGATAGTCCAAGCCTGCACGCCGTCTATTTCGTCACGTAATAGCCAAAGGTTTATATGATCCAGCGCAAAGGGCAAGCGCATTCTCAACCAACGCACACCCGGGGCTACCTCAACACAGGCACCCGCTTCAGGAACCCTCTCACCTAAGGGATAATGGATGACACCTTCATTGCTGGACTGAATTTGGGTTTTCATTTTTCTAATAAGTTATTTTTTACTGAGTTTATTTTGACTACCGTTCCATCGCCTTGCATTAACTGGTGTGAAATCAACCCAACAAATGGTTTTTGTCGTGGTTGCTATCGAACGCTTACTGAAATTGCTCAATGGTCAGAACTCCCCGAATCAGATAAGCTCAAAGTCTGCGCGCAACTTGATGAACGCAGACTCGAACAAGGGCAATAGATCGAAAAAAAATCTTCAAACTCTATTTGTTTACGTCCACAATAATTCGGCCGCGTACATTTCCAGCCATTAACTCTGCAGCATACTTCAAAGACTCTTCCAAGCCAATCTCATGAGAGATCTCATCCAAGGTTTTGACGTCCACCAACTTACTTAGCTGTTCATAAGCGGCAATGCGAGTAGCACGTGACATCGTGACACTATTAATGCCATATAGAGTAATACCCCGCAAAATGAATGGCGCAACAGTCGATGGAAAATCCATCCCCTGGGCAAGGCCACATGCCGCTACCGCACCATCGCTCTTTGTTTGGGCACAGGCATTGGCAAGGGTATAACTACCCACGCTATCTACTACAGCAGCCCAGCGCTCTTTAGCTAAAGGCTTTCCTGGAGCTGATAGTGAAGCACGATCGATCACCTCTGTAGCGCCTAATTTTTTCAAATAGTCAGCCTCCCCCAAGCGACCCGTACTAGCAACTACAGTGAATCCAAGCTTACTCAAGAGGGTAATAGCAAAACTACCCACCCCACCTGCCGCACCAGTTACCAATACTTCGCCATCACTAGGTTTAAGGCCATGTTTTTGTAAGGCCATAATGCAAAGCATGGCGGTATAGCCAGCAGTACCAATTGCCAAGGCCTGTCTAGGCGTAAATCCTTTTGGTAAAGGAATCAACCAATCGGCCTTCACACGGGCCTGTTGAGCCAAGCCACCCCAATGCCCCTCACCCACACCCCAACCATTCAGAAGCACCAAATCGCCAGCCTTAAAGTCAGGACTGCTACTTTCAATGACTTGACCAGAAAAATCTATGCCCGGAACCATCGGGAAACTCCGCACCACCGGCCCTTTGCCCGTGATAGCCAGTCCATCCTTGTAATTCAAGGTGGAATATAGGACCTTTACCTTTACCTCACCCTCGGGAAGGCTCGCTTCATCAACCTCTCCCAATTGCGCCCGATACCCCTGATCATCCTTATTTACTAAAATTGCTTTAAACATGTCTCTTCCTTTTACAAATATTGGTATTCCCCACCCCAAATGCCCAATAGGTTTATCCTAACGAGCATTGTTACTTATAGAGGTTTCCGTGAAAAAAATTCTACTCTTAACCGCCATTTCTAGCTCGATGTTGGTAGGGTGCTATTCCACGCAATTAAATATGTCTATGGGTAATATGCGTTTGATTACCTCTAGCGCCGCACCTCAAGATGTTATGGATTTTGCGACTAAGACTTGTAAGGATGATTTTTACGAAGGCGCTAGCTTTTTATCCAAAGCGGGTAAAGAATATCGCTTTAAATGCGTAAAAGCCGAAGAGAAGGAAGTTCTCATCCCAATTCCAGGAACCACCATTACTGGCGAAGCAGCTATTGCCACCCCAGCCACAGAGCCTAAATAAGATCTTACGATGACCCCATTTACCTCCCAAGACTTACGCAAAGGATTTTCTTCCTTTGCTACTGGGGTCACAATCATTACCAGCCTGGATGCAGATATGCAGGCCCACGGCATCACAATCAGCTCATTTAACACCGTCTCCCTGGAGCCACCTTTAATTTTGTGGAGCCTGAAAAAACACTCGCGATTTATGGCAAATGTTGAGGTGGGCCATAAACATTTAATTCATGTCCTTGAACGCTCGCAGGAAGCAATGGCGATGCATTTTGCTACCGTCAAAGAAAATCAATTTATCACCATCCCCCATAAGCTAGCAGATAGCGGATTAACTCAAGTTGACGGTTGCGTGGCTTACTATGAATGTGAAACCGTCTCAGTTCATGTGGGTGGAGATCACAACATTATTGTTGCCAAGGTATTAAATTTAAAAAATCATCCCGAAAGAGACCCGCTCATTTTTGCTCGTAGCAAATTTGTTGGTTTGGATATGGCAAGTCTGTAATTTCAGGACTCTTGAAGTCTATGCTTCACAAGGAACTATCATGATGCGACTTTGGGGTAGAAAAAACTCTATCAACGTTCAAAAAATATTGTGGTGTCTTTTAGAGTTAGGCCTTCAAGAGGGAAAAGATTTTGAACGAATTGATGCTGGTCTGCAGTTTGGGAAAAATCACACCCCTGAATTTCTAAAACTCAATCCCAATGGTTTAGTGCCCACTCTCGAAGATGAAGATATGGTGCTATGGGAGTCCAATACGATCATGCGCTATTTGGCTCGAACACATGATCGTAATCATCGCTTCTCAAACGATATAAAAAGTCAGTACCACTCTGAAAAAT
>CAIYZI010000154.1 GCA_903930665.1 uncultured beta proteobacterium | reverse complement strand
TATGATGTGGAGTTTCTCAGCGTACTGGCATCTTTAGACGAGTGTTTGCCCATGCCAGAAAAATCAAACTTACATGAGCCAGATCTTTCCGCAAAAATTTATAAGGTATGTGAGGGAAATTTTCGAGTGCTCAAGAATTTTCTAGCGCAAGCGGTATTTTTTGCCGCTGAGGCTGGTTCAAATAGCATTACGCCCCATCTATCAATGGCCTGTCGGATGATTTGCGGTCAATCGCATAATCCTTTTGAGGAGAATGCCCATGCATGATCAGCGACTCCTCCAAAGAGTAGACCCTTATGAACATGAGGATGCATTTGGGTTCCTCAGTCGGGTTGCGACTGCCAATCACCTTAAGGATGCTTGTCAAATCATTGGACACTGTACCGGTAATAGTGTCGGAACAATGAAATATAAAGATATTTCTAAAATTGCCTATTTTTGTCTAAATACTACTAGCGAGATTTCCCAATTATCCGGGATTGAGCTTGCCAGATCGGAAGGAAATCGAATATGGCAAGTGAGTGGCGAGCAAATCAGTAAAGCTGCATTTCTTTGTTTTCGTAATTCGAGAGTTTGTCCGCAATGCCTAGCCGATGAGACTTACATTAGGGGTTGCTGGTCCCTTACTCTGTATACGGTTTGCGCGATTCATAAAACGAAGATGATTGACGAGTGCCCAGCCTGTCTTAAGAAAATCAAATGGGATCGACCTTCCGTATTACATTGCCTATGCGGGACTGATCTTTCCCTAGTGTCGCCCGAAAAGGCAGGCCCTCATGAATTGCTACTTTCGCAGCTGATTGCCCAAAGAGGTTTGGCGCACATCAAACCCATTCACAGCGCCCTCCTAGACTACAAACATATAGAGCAACTATCCAAATTATCGCTTGATGGGTTATGCAAAACTATCTGGTTTCTTGGTCACTGCATAGGCAACCTGGGCAAATATGGATCTGGTCACGGCAGCAAAATATTGTCTTTATATGAAGCCAATACAGTTATTTCCCAAGCGCTCGATTTACTTCAAGCATGGCCAAATAGACTCGGGGCAAGACTTGACGAGCTCTCTCTTCGGCAACCATCAAACAGTACAGACTCGCTGATTAATAAACTATTTGGGCCTGCTCAGTACTATCTTCATGAATCACTGCAAAGCCAAGAGCTGCATTTCATCCGCACAGCCTATGAGCAGTTCATTGCTCGAATTTGGAAAGGTTGCTACCCAGAACATATTCCTAGAGAAGATAAAGTCCAGCTTGAATTTGCATGGGGCTTAATATGAAAGGGTCTGAAAAAACTTTTGATGAGGTTCATTCATCTCATAAGCTCCAAATGGAAATACTCGGTGATAATTGGCGGCCAAAATATCACCGAATATATGGCGCCCCACCCATCCTAAAATATGAAGCCTTTAGCTCATGGTGTGCCCGTGTATCAGCTACTTGTAATATTTCCATAGGCCATCTGCTAAGTGCCCTTGGCATAAATATGCAAAGTTTTTGGGTGGATGCAGGAAGGATTCCCTTGGATCTTAAAAAGATTGCAAGTCTTGTGATGTGCGATATAAGCACGCTTACTCACCTAAATTGGCAATTTGATTCGGTTCTTGCAGATTTTGACTTTAGCTGCATCACTGTAGAAATCCTTAACCAAAAGCCCATATATAAATATTGTCCAGCCTGCTTGGCATCCGATCCCATTCCATACTTTCGGCAATCTTGGAGGTTAGCGAGTACCTATATTTGCCCTCTACACAGAATGATTCTTAGGGATTCCTGCCATCAATGCAAACAAAGGATTGACTTAAGCTTAAGTGGCCCAAAGTCAGGTGGAAGTAATAGTTTTCGATGCTTATCCTTTTGCAACCAATGTGAGGCGTCATTGGCTGAGAGCCCCTACAACACGATTGGAAGACGATTTTTATCAGACGTATTTTTTAGACAAGAGCAAATAGAAAATCTGATTCGTAGCACCTCTTCGTATTGGATGCCATCTCAATTTGCAATTCATCATGAAAGCCTTAGCAATCAACACCCATCAAAATTAGTATGGAGCGTTGTCAATGCACAAGTTATATTAAAAGGCCTCACTGAGCGCTATGGAAATATCCATAAAAGACCCGAGATACGCATAGAAAATAGATCAATACTTAAAAGTCTTATGCATTTCAAGGAATATGATTTTTCTCCATATACAGACTATTCAAATGGAATCTATATAGCACTTGACGGGCCAACTATATTTAAATGCATCAGCCCAGTTATAGGCCTACAAATATCAGAATATCAATCTCCCAATGGATCCACTATTTGGTGGGAAAAAACTGTAGGAAATCTTGAAAATGCTTTTAAAACCGAACCTGACGCCCTTAATACTGCAATATCTTGGCTCACACCCCCTCCTCAACATTAAGTCAATGGAATAAATTTACATTTAAATAAGGGGAGCGAATCCTTCACCATAAGATCGGATAATATGATGATCAATCCAATAAATGGCGGTCTCGCCCATATACCCAATGTCATTTGAGCAAGTATTCGTAGAACAAGCTGAGCATCTTGAGGATTTATCCTTCACCAAGTGGCATGCCCAACACCCAAGCGAAAATAAAATTATAAGAAAACTTACGCAAGGAGGAGCCAAATTAATATCGGGCCCACGGGGATGCGGGAAAACAACCCTAATGCTTAAGGGATTTCACACCATGCTGCAAAACCCCAACGCGGCATTTCCTGTATATGTTAACTATAAGCGGGCTTTATCAATTGAACCAATTTACAAGTCCGGAACAGATGGAACATATTGGTTCAATCAATGGGTAATTCTTAAGTTATATCTAGGAATCTACAAGACGCTTGAAAAAATTGACTCTTCAATTGAGCTGTCAATATCAAATGATGAAGCCACTAAAGCCACATCACTACTAGAAATGTCTAACGCTGCTAGCGTTAATCTGCGGAGTCTCTCGATTCCAATGCTAGAGGATGACATCCTAAGGGTAGTTGAAAAACTCAATAGAAATGGATGTGTTCTCTTGCTTGACGATGCTGCACATGCATTTTCCGCTGATCAGCAACGGGATTTTTTTGACTTCTTTCGTCAAATCAAATCTCAGACGATTTCCCCCAAGGCCGCCGTATATCCAGGGGTGACGAACTATTCAGCATCATTCCATGTTGGTCATGATGCTGAGCAAATTGATGTCTGGATTAAGCCCGATAGTGACTCTTATTTGAGGTTTATGAGGGGGTTTATTTGTACTCGCTTCCCCCAATTACGATCATTAAGCTCAGCTGACTCTGATGCACTCGACTTATTAAGTTACGCATCTTTCGGTGTTCCTCGCGCATTACTAAATATGTTGCAGGAATTAGTGGTCGAGAGGAATGGGGAATTAGAAAATTTTAATTTGAACCGCAAAGATATATTAAGCGCAATTAAACAACACTTTGCTAACTCTCGAAAGCTCTTTACATCGCTATCAACAAAGCTACCGATCTACAAAAGTTTTATCAATTCTGGAGAATTAATACTATCCAACTCGATCAATATTGTTAAAAAATATAATAAGGGGAAGTCCGTATCAAAACAAAGTGTCTCCGTTGCAATATCGACGGAAGATCTATCCCCAGAGCTAACGAAGGTATTCTCTCTATTTCAATACGCTGGACTTTGCATTCCAAAAGATGAATTAATAAGCCGGGGTGAAAAAGGTCGCTTTCAAATTTTCAACCTGCACTACGCTGGATTAATCGATGGAAATGCACTAATTGGTGCTCGATCCATCAACTTTAACGACTACCTGAAGGCATTTTCAATCAGAAATGCCCACGAATTTACTCGAACAAGATCCATTAATTTGATTGGCGCATCCAATGCTAACGATGCCTTCTCGCTCTCGCTTCCTCCTTGTGCTGCCTGTGGTGCGCCAAGACTTTTTGAGGGGGCAAAATTTTGCGCAACATGTGGATCACCCTTAACAATTTCATCTACTTATCTCTCACTAATGAATGCGGATATTGATGAACTACCACTCACAAAAAACCGAATTCAGAAAATTAAAGAGCAGTCATCAATAAGAAAAATTAAGGACATACTTTTAGATCATGAACATCAAGTTCTTCTTGGTGTTGATAGGATCGGCAGTTATTGGGCGGAGCGAATTGTCCGCCTTGCTGAGGAGTTCGTTGAATGAGCTGGAGAAATTCGGTGTGCATGTCAATTGGAGCGGTAAGCTGTCCCAATGCGAATAGCTTAGTTCAAGAGATCACGAAAGAAAGATTATCTCCAATAGATGATTTTTATTTAGCCACCAACCCAACCCTTACAAGGGTTAATCCTGAATTTGTTGAAAAATATGGTCAAGAGGTGGTTGGGCTTCTTTTTGTAGGACTTATATCTGCGACTGAAAATTATTTTCGAGATATTTTTGGTGCAATCCTCACTACATGCCCAATATCACAAGCCTACGCTGCCGATGAAAAAGTTCAACTTGGATCTCTTTTATGGTCTCAGGGAGGCTTGCAAAATCGATCGGCATTTGAATTTTTAGCCTTTTCAAGCGCTAGAAGCATTAAAGATACAGTTAAGAATTTTGTTGACCATCAAATTCGACCTAAAGGAAACTTTGATTTAATGCTCGCTGAATACGATAAATTGTGCGAATTACGTCATGCCGTAGTTCATTCCGCGCACATAGTTGCCGGAAAAAATGCCCTTAAGCTGGGCCTCCAAAAAACTAAGGGCGTCCTAAAGGTGACCTTAGAGTATCCAGAACTACAAGCAGCAGGAAGCGTCTGCACAGCTCTTGTGCAATCAGCGAATAATGAACTTTATGAAGCACTGGTAAAAAGATGGGCCCAAGACTGGCGCCAACTACCATCTTGGGAGCCCGCAAAAGAAGAGCTTGAATTTAAAAAAATTGTCAGCGCTTTCTTATCCAAGAGAGATCAGTCCAATGGAACTATTACAAATAGCCTTCGCTTAAAAACACTCATCTCTCAGATTAAAGCGGATTTCAACTTATAAACCTCTTAAACGGTTTATGTATTAACCTTGGCAGTAGGAGACTTTCAAATCTCGCCTATCTTGAGTCTGACTAATTTTTTAGAAGAAGGCGGTGAAGTGGTGGGGTCCTTTGGCACCCTGGAACTCTTCCTGCGATTCGCAATAGGTCCAGGACTAAACTCCGATTTAATTCCCTTACGAGTGCCAGCCGCATCTGGGAACAAAATTACCAAGCTATCTGTCGCATCAGTCAGGATGGCAGCACAAAGCTTTAATGCAGCCGCCATATAACCTCTATCAACATCATTTTCAATACCAGTTCCCCTGCCATTTGCTTCGGTTCTATAAAATGACATCGGTAGAATATGGATGTGTTGTGACCATAAATCATACAACGCATCAAACTCATTTTTCTTGAAACCTACCTTTGTCAAGATCTCATCCCGATTCTCTAATGTTAAATACTTACCATTTAAAAAAATTTTCTGGGATTTCTCTGGAAGAGAATTAAAGTAATCATTGCCTTTTAGCCTTTCACATAACTCATCCCTCTGCGCTTCAAACCCTTCTATATCGGATGCAGAACCGATATTCTTATGCAAGCGGATTCTTTGTACGCAATCCTTAAGATGCATAATATTTATGCGTGCTTGTAATTCAAGCTCGCTACTTGATGGTGCAATAAGGTAATTAAAAAGCAAGTAGCCATCTAAAATTGAGCGGGCGTGTCCAGCAATAGCACTGAAATGCCAATTTTGAAATTCAGATCGAACCCATCGAGAATATGGCGCGGCTCTCACTAAGGATGTACCTACTCCACACATCCCAGTAAAAACATATGAAGCATAGCCAATGTTTACAGGAGCCATTCGGCCAGAAGAGGCTTGACTAACCGCAGTTGCCTCACAAATAGCAGCATCAAAATCTTGAAGAGCCTCTATATATTCTGTCTTAACAGCGCTATTCATATTCAGATCTTTTTGCCAGTTAATTATCTAAGTTACAAATTAACGCAAATTGCAAAAGAAATGCAATCGCTTGCTATTTCCAAGATGTTAAAAACGGGGGTTTCCCCCCGTTTCCCCTATTACCTACTTGGCAATGAGCGAAGATGTCTACAAACATCCTCCCATCGACCAAGTCGGAAGCGCGGGTATTGACATACCTGAACTACTTTCGGCTTGTGATTCATTTTTGTCTCCAAAAATTTGTTACCCAAGGCTTACAGCTTTAGCGGTAGTACAATAAATTTGTAGTTAATTTAAGTAGTCCCGCCTTGATGCCCCCACGGGGAAACGAGGCACCAAAGTGGCTGGAATTACCGTTCCGGCCACTTTCTTTTTAAATCACCTAAACACTAAATAGAGTACTTAGAAGTCGATTCATAACTAAGTATAGGGAATTACCCAGGATTTGGTAAGGGTTTTCCACCATAAATTTATAAGCATTTTTACTAAGATTTACCTAAATATCTGGCCTATTTCAGTGCCAAATTCTCGGACTCCTATGCTGCATGATTAGGAATGTAAGCATGTACTTACATACTGTTTAAATTACTTATAAATATTTATTCTCTATTCACAGCAAAATCTCAACCTGGATTGCAGAAAACCGTATAAATCTCAAGTTACATTGCAGATTTAGTCGAAGCAGCCTTTGCGAGATATTTTCCAAGTCATTGATTTTTCGGTATTAGTGGGTCTCAAGCTCAATTGCGGACGACAGCTTCCTATACTGGGGACAAGCGAGTAAGTCTTTTCCTACAGACAAATCATCCTTACACCCTTACCGCTCCACTCCGTCCTGCCTAGACTGGATGACTACCCACTGGAGAATGCTGATGAGCCCGAAATGCCGGCTGTACACGCT
>CAIYZI010000153.1 GCA_903930665.1 uncultured beta proteobacterium | reverse complement strand
CAATTTAACCTACTGCCATTATTAATGTGTCTTCGGGTTCTAGCACTAACCTGGAACGGAAGATGAGGGTCATACACAAAGTGTGACTTATGGGGAAATACATAATAATGGCTTCTCGTGTCGACCTTGATGCTTGAAGTGGGGGCTATATTCCCTGTGATGGTTACTAACTCTGGGTACGCCTTGATCAGCCCCTCAATTTCACAAATATCTGAGAGCTCAATGTAAGGCCAGGGTAAAGTCCCGTCAAATAGGTTGGTGTTGGGAATACGGCGAATTAAAACCGGCACAGTTGTATGAAGCCTAAAGTCAACCTCACCAATGTTGGTTAAACTTCTCGAATATTCGAAGGAATGGGTAATCATATTTCAAATTGGCTTTATATTTTCCAACTAAAATTAAAGCTTGAGTTTCGATGCATCTATTAGCCCAAGTCTAAACCCAAACTGTATTGGCAAAGGAGCATGACGGTCCATTTAAAATTTAGAGGAAGCTTTGAACTGACCACTCAATCTTCCCGAAATAAACTCAATAAAATTTGACCTGAGCATGTGGTGTAGATTATTTGAAGATTTATTGGGTACGGGAACGCTTCTTACTTCTTGCGGAATTTTGATTGCTCGGTCGTCAGCTAAAAACCTAACTACACTCTCAAATATTGCATTTGGATTTGATTCGATCTGCTCATACTGAAGATGCAAAATGGGTTTTTTTATTTTATCCTTAACAGACAAAATGAATTCTTCTTCAGCGAAAAGGCGTTCAATGTTTTTTACTATTAAACGATAGGCGATATTAATCTGGGTCTTATTGAGAGAAAGTGTGTCATCAATATTGTGCCACTGACCCGTTAACTCAGATATGGTACATGAAATTGCTTGTGCCAACTTGTCTTTTCTTGACATTAAAATTACATAGTCAAAGCCACTAATAAATTGAAGCTTCAAATTTTCTTTTTGCTTAAAGTTTGAGTAGACTTTGTTGAGCTGCCAGGGCTGAACCTTGAGCCCAAAATATCCATCTTTTGAAGTCCTAACCTTCTCAACTTCTTGTAAGTATGCATTAAGACTTATCGTGGGATTTTCAGCGCTCTCGGTAGCAATTTGACGCATCAACCTTGGAGCCAAAATCTTAAATAC
This sequence comes from uncultured beta proteobacterium, assembly GCA_903930665.1. Taxonomy (GTDB): domain Bacteria; phylum Pseudomonadota; class Gammaproteobacteria; order Burkholderiales; family Burkholderiaceae; genus Polynucleobacter. The sequence continues at coordinate 2,737 of CAIYZI010000153.1, read as the reverse complement.
TGGCGGGTTGAAGTACTCAGCAGGCAATCCAAAAGAGTCCTGCAGATTATGCAACCTTCTTGTTATATATGTCGAGCCAGTTCTTTGCGTAGCTAAAATAATGTAACGCGTTTTCACATCATGCTGGTCGGCATCGTACTTAGCACTATAGAGCGCTTCATCTATTCCCACCCCGGCATACGTAAATCCTTCACCACCACTCATTTATTCTCAATCAATCTATCAAAAATTAGACTTACCAAGCTGCTCAAAATAATTGCTCCTTATTTTAAAAGTAGCTGCATGCTAATGTTGTACTTATTCATTTTTATCCCAATTGACTGTATACCCCAATCTAGTTAGAGCAGATGTAGAGTCAAGCAATTCGTTAACGGAAACCTCAAGACGTCCCTCTAGTAAATTTTTAAGCAATTGAAATCTATTCGCACTAATCCAACAATTATTATGTGCAATTTCTAAATCTTCTTTCATCCTAGAAAAAAACGACAGCCGCACCAATGATCCGCCAAAATTGACCTGCACTGCCTTAGGTTGCTGAAATAGATTCTTAGACCAGTTGGCATGATGGATGCGTCGTTTAATTAAAGGAGCATTTATTAAAAAGCATCCCCCAAGCAAATAGGAGCGAAAAGCCATCACTCGATCATGACCGAAGGCTGCCAAATTAGTTGTCAATTGTGGGAATTGACTTAATACGCTCTTTCTCCACGCCATAGTGGCGCCTATAAGAGCGTCATGAGCACCAAAAATCATTTCATAAGTCACCTTGGATAATCCCATCTGCTCAGGTAACACCCCCAATCCTCTAAGGAGGCGCCCATCTCCGCCAATGAGGTCTGGATTAATAAAGACCATGTTTGCCCTGAGCTGCGATGTTGAAAAACATCCCAATAAATAGGCTGCGCGTAGGGGGTTGGATATATCGTCGCCATGAGCTTGACAAACAATATCGCAAGAGGCTTTATTTACTAAGAGGTGAAGATGATCCCTTCTAAGGCGTTCACTCCCCCTCCTTAAAACAATACGATGGGTTTGAGGAGTTTTTTCTAGCCATTGCTCTATGGTCTCCAACACTTGATTAAAGGTAGAGTCAGTTGAGGCGTCATCTGAGATAATAATTTCTGCAATCGCTCTTTGTTGAGCTAGAACTGATAACAACGCCTCTTGAATATAGCCCTGACAATTATGGATGGGCATCAAGATGCTTAGCTGAGGGGGTTTATCCGAGTCCTGTACCGTAATAAAAGAATCCCCAAATTGTTTGTCAAGCTTACTCATATCGCCTAGCGGGCACGCCACGGTAATCGGAGCCAACTTGAGTGTCTTGGTTAATAAAGGAATTGGCAGCAATGAATGAGCCGCTAGCGATATTAACGGAATTGGAGACAGTAGAGTTAAGTCCAATGAATATTTCTGAATCTAAATTTGTCTTTCCACCAATGGTTACTTCAGAGGCAATAAAAGTATGATTACCTATATTGCAGTGATGACCAATATTGGATCCGCTTCGAATGATCACATTACTGCCAATCTGGACAAAGGGCTGAATAATAGCTCCTTCATAAATTAAAACGTTATCTCCAATCACAACATTACTTGCAACGATTGCCTTACTGGATATGTAATTAATAAATTCGTACCCCATTGACTTGATGCATTCATAGCGATTCCTCCTAAAAACGTTCGTTCCCCTAGGATCATGCGTAGAGTATCCAACCGGAAATAAAATACTGACCTCTTCAGGTGGGTATTCGTTCAGAATATTTTCAAAAGGAATCACATCAAGTCCCTCATGCTTGGGCGAGATAATATTTTCTTTATCTACAGTAAAGCCGATCACCGCATGATCGCTATCATTATCTAAATAATATTTGGATGTACTCGCTGAGGCCATATTTCCAAAAATAACCACTGGTTTTTTAATTGAATTCATTTTCCTAATTACTTACATTTTTCTTAGCATGAAGGCTCACGCTCTAAGTCACATGGAAAGCATCACAATAAAAAATTTTAATCTACTCTTTTAAATAAATTGCCTTATCAGTAAGTACAGCAGCAACATCCAATTTCTTTGAAATTGCAAATACATCGACCTCTGTTTCAGCAATAGGTTGGCCAGGGCCATTTAAACTTGTGTTTAAAAGCACTGGTATATGCCCCTTTATTTGCAATTGACTTAATAAATTAAAAAATACAGTAGCCTGATCGTCTGCACGGACGGTTTGCACTCGCGCTGAATGATCATAATGCGTGATCGCGGGTAATAATTTATTCTTTACCCGATGGGTAAATAACATGTACTTAGAGATTGGGGGTCCGCTATCAAAATATTTGCCAAATTCGGACTCGAGCACAACTGGAGCAAAAGGGCGCCAGGGCTCTCGCCCTTTGCACTGATTAACTTTTTGCCACGAATTTAGATTCGTTGGGTCGGCAATTAAAGATCGGTGACCTAGAGCTCTTGGACCCACCTCCGACTTTCCATGCGCAACAGACAATACTTTTCCGGTCTTCAATAAATCAATCGCGACCGAGTAAAATTCGGTATCAATCTTCTTAAATCCATATTCTTTGGCTTGCTCATCCATGAATTTATTTTCTAGGGCGTACCCCATGTAGGGGACTGAAAAATCAATAGTGGGCCATTGTTTTACTAAACGATACCATGCAAGAATCGCTGCACCGATAGCGATACCTTCATCATTGGCCGCCGGCGGAACTAAAGTGTTGGGATATT
>CAIYZI010000152.1 GCA_903930665.1 uncultured beta proteobacterium | reverse complement strand
TCTTGGGCTTGGGAAGACTCGTACTGCATTTGAATCTATCAATGGGTTAAGCGCGGAATGGATCGGTAAAGTTCTTTATGTGGATGTTGCCACCAAGGATTCAACTAATTTGACGGATTTAGTTAATGATTGGGTTGGCGAGGGTTATGTAGGTATATTGGTTGTTGATAACTGCTCTTTAGAGTTGCATGATGTTTTGGCAAAGGCTGTTGCTAGAGGTAGTAGCAAGATTAGTTTATTGACTCTTGATTATGATTTGGGGCATTCGAGCCACGGTCACAGTATCGAGTTGGGCAGACTTCATAATGAATTTATTGGGAAAATGCTTTCTCAAAAATTTAGCGGGTTAAAAAACTTTGATCAAATAGTTGAGTTTGCACAAGGCTTCCCGCAGATAGCTGTTTTAATTGCAAAAGCTAGAGTCAACGAGGATCGGGAGGTGGGGAGGCTGACTGATGATTTATTGTCTAGAAAATTGCTGTGGGGTCCAGGTGGGAAGGAGAATATTCAAGACGAAAAAATACTGATGGCGTGTTCGTTATTTAATCACTTCGGACTTAAAGAGGAATCTTCTCTTGAATATAAATTCATTGCTTCACAAGTTGTTGATGTCGCAAATGGTGACTTATATGAATGTATTGCTAGATTCAAAGAAAGAGGTCTAATAGATATTAGAGGGAGATATGCTCAGGTTGTTCCTAAGCCTCTAGCGATTCGTTTGGCTGCTCAGTGGTGGAATCGGAGTTCAAGAGAAATTCAAATTGCTTTAATTAATACTCTGCCTGATTCAATGGTTGAGAGTTTTTGCCAGCAAATTGAAAAGTTAGATTTTCTTCCTGAGGTGAAGACTTTAACCTCTAATTTATGCGGTGTCCAAGGCCCTTTTGGCCAAGCGGAAGTGATCCTATCTGATAGGGGCTCTAGACTCTTCCGCTCTTTTGCGATCGTGAGCCCTGCTGTTGTATCCTCTGCGTTAGCAAAAATTTTTCAAAAGTTAACTGTCGATGACATCCGTGAAATAAAGGGTGATGCCCGCAGAAACTTGATTTGGGCGCTAGAGAGAATGTGTTTCCATGAGTCAATCTTTGAGGAGGCTGCTTGGAGTCTATTTCTATTGGCAATGGCTGAAAATGAATCATGGGGCAACAATGCAACAGGGATCTTTAGTCAACTGTTTCGTGTTCACCTCTCGGGAACGGGGGCTCCTCCCGATATGAGATTTGCGCTCATTGACAGGGCATTAGCATTGAACAATGAATTGGCAAATTTACTGGTTTTGAAGGCTCTAAAGGAGGTGGTAGCAGCTTATGGCGGGACTCGAACCATTGGTGCTGAATATCAAGGATCTCAGGCGCCTCTTCAAGAGTGGCGCCCAAAAATTTGGCAGGAAGTTTTTGACTTTTGGCAGAGGGGGTTTGACTATCTCTTGCTCTTAGCTAAGATTCCTGGGCCTGTGCATGATGAAGCTTTAAATACTCTGGGCAATTCTATTAGGGGGTTTGTACAGCAAAATCGACTGGTCATGCTGGACGTTGCAATTCAAAAAGTAATTTCTGATTATGGTCGCTATTGGCCTTCTGCGCTGAGCTCTATAAAGCATACTCTTGAATTTGATTTGAGCTCCCTAACTAGCGAGCAAGTTGAGATTGTTCATGGCTGGAGCAAATTGTTTGATGTATCCAATTCAGACTTATTTGAAAAAATTAAAGTTCTGGTTGTTGATCCGCCTTATGAGCACTCTCAAAATGAACGCGGTGAATATATTGATGTAGCAGCAGATAATGCACAGAAACTGGCGCGAGAATTAGGTAAAAACCTAACGGATATAAGGGCATATTTCGAGTTATTGTCAGTTGGCTCGCAAAAGCAAAGTTATGTTTTTGGTCGTGAGTTAGTGGTTTCTTCTGCTGAATATGTTGATTTTATTGAGGATCTTTTGGTTTTTTCTGAAACAGTTCCAGACCTAAATATCTCTTTTCTCTTAGGGGTTTTTGAGGGCGTATTTCAAAAATCGGAAAAATATTGGCTGAAATTGCTTAAGCAACTTGAGAAAAGTCAAAAAAAAAAGACAGCCGTTTTCAGCGGTTTTTATATAAAGGTATTATGACGCATCACCATATGCAACGCATCAACATCTGCATTGCATGAACATCATT
>CAIYZI010000151.1 GCA_903930665.1 uncultured beta proteobacterium | reverse complement strand
TTTTCTCATCTTGCCTTCCTGATGTCGCATCTTTTGAATCTCTCCGGATTGTCGCATTTTGTGGCCGTCGAATCTCTCAGTCTGAGTCCGCAACAGACACCGATCCATCAACTGTTCCCCTATTTCGCGAATAGCGTTCCGATCATCGGAGTTAAGGGTCTAAATCATTTCGGTGGGCAGGAAATGTATCACGCCATGTTGGTGACGGCGTTTAACGGCATGACTGGTGAAGTGACATTGATGGATCCAATGAATCCATGGCAGCCGATCCCCGCCACCATTCGAGCGGGAATGGGCCACTGGGCGCTTTCGATCGAAGGTTCGGGTTACGATTTGCCCTACTACTATATCAACGATGTGCTCAATATCCGCTCCTACCTCTAGTTGGAGCAGGTCGGCGGATTTTGCTTCAGTGCTTTAGTCATGAGATCGGCAATATATTGAGAGCCGAAGTCACTCAAGTGAACCCCATCGGGGCGAAGCTCGTATAGTCCGTATTTACCTGTGTTAACTGGAAGTTTGTAGCCGCAATTGAGGTCGTCCACCGTGCCCTTAAGGTCAACGATGTAGCAACCCCTGTCGGGTGTGCAATAGTCGTTCAGAGTTTGATTGATGCTGTCCGTGCATTCTGGTTGGGGTGCATACCACAATCCGTCGATGCCCACGCGATTGCTGTCGATGCGCACATTTGCACCGACTTCATGGGGAACAGTCCCTAACATAAGAATTGTTCCACGTTGACTGGCCTGTTCAATCAAATCGCGAATGATTGGCTCGACGCCATTAGGTCCGCAGTTTCCCCAGATTGAATCCCAGTAGAAAGCGTCCACGCCAACAATCAGACTTGCAGATTCGAACAGGGCTCTGGACTTGCCGTAGAGCATGGTTTGAATTTGCGAGGAACCAAGTCCAGCTTGGTTTTGTGTGAAATAGCTGCCCATATAAGTGATGCGAGAGGACGCACCCTTCGGGCCGCGCTGGCCAACGAAAATGCGAGCCGGACTGTCTCCATAGGGCCGAATGCGATAGGGTTGGCTGACATCCACTTTCGGTAATGTTTGATCGCCAAAATATTTGCCATAGGTTTCAATGCCCGAAACAATGGCCTTATATCCGGGAATTATAGTAGGAGTCGCCTGCGTTACGCTGGCGCCAAATGCCACCACTTTGCGAAACAGACACTGAGGAATTTCATCGGCATGGGAAGAGAGACCAAATTGGCTCAAAAAGAGAGCGGAAATTGTCATAGAAACAGCGTTAAATCTCATTACGTACCTCCGAGTACCGTTCCATTACCTTGGGAGCACCATGCCCCTAAATCGACAGAACGGATTGATTCGAGGGTCTAGAGAGCAAGCCTGGTGCCACCGCTTTTCAGACTCCTGCCCCACTTAAAATTGAGATGATGCTTTTGCGGCGCCCCTGTTGGTCGCTTTCGACTGTCAGGCCGTGACGATTTTAGTCGATTTTTGAAAAAATGAAAAACAGCCCCGCGTGCGATAGGCTTTGTTTACAACGACATCCACCAATCGGCACGGAGGCTGAAGATGCAACAAAAGTTTACG
>CAIYZI010000150.1 GCA_903930665.1 uncultured beta proteobacterium | reverse complement strand
GTCGGCGTTTTAGTGCTTTATTTTTTTCTTATGGCAATACGCAGAAGTTGGTTCCATAGTGACTTAGTTCTAGGTTGAACCCCGACTATCTTTTTTAATGATCCAGTGACCAATTTAGTTTTTTGGGGTGAGCGGCAGTTAAGTAGTGTGAAGCAGTTAGTCAAATATTGGTGTTCCGTGATTTAGCTAGTATGCGGATGGTGTGCTTTTTGTGTAGCCCGGCTATCACAGTCTTTTTGCTCTTTTTCTAAGGTTGATGCCTAAATCGGCCGCAAGTTTATTCAATTCAGCAAACACTCTTTTTCTTTCTGCGATGGCAGCCTTAGTGTAGACCCCTGTTTTTGTGTTTGCTGCGCGTATTCTGTCTTTACCTTCTTTAGTTTTGGGGCCGGAGCTTCTGCCAGCGTGCCATTTGCAGCGAGATGATTTACTGGTTTTAAGTGCGGGGTGCCTGCACTGCTGTTTTGTACGTGAGCTTACTCCAACGCATCTTCGGCATTTAATCTTGCCGCCTGCGGTTATCAATATAGGTTCTGGGTTCTGAATTTGATTCATTTTTAAACTGCGATAGGGTGCGGACGTTGGCGGGCGGCCTTACAAATTCATATTAGTCATGGTCGGGGATTTGTTTAATGACTTTCGTGGGTTTTGTAGGTATACCCCAACCATATTTATATACATATATATTCCAAGAAAGTACTAAAAGATATAGAGGGGAGGGGTACCGCCAAAACCCACGAATTACCCCAACTCCTCATAAATGCGCGGATTGATTGTGTATTTGGTGGTGGGGCGCCCAAGACCTGCAGATGCCACCTCAACTAGCCACCCATATTCAACTAAGGCACTAACAGCTGCTTCGGCTTGATCTTCTTTCGCTAAATTTCTCCAACCCTTGTGTTGTAATGTGCGCTTAGTGAATCCACTATCGATGTCTTTGCTTAGCAGGCGTTCAGCCAAGGAGTTTGCTGGGCCATAGTCTTGACTGTGTACTGATGCGTAGATGCGCTTAGCGTGGGACTTTAGGTAATCCGAAAACAATAGCGCAAAATCAAGCGATTGAACTGACACGGGTCCACTAGAGCTATCTAGCAGGTGAAACAGTAGCGCCAACCCCGGAATAAGACTGCGGTACTTGGAAAAATGACCGTGTTCAGCGCTATCTATATTGCCGTACCGTAACTCTTGTTCGTTTTGTACATACCATGCGTTAAATTTAATCTGAGCTGCTTGATCAAAATGCAATAAGCAAACACCGTTTTTACGAATTGAGTGGCTAATGAGTTGATTTTTTGCTATCTCCACTAAATTAGCAACAGCATTTTCCATACAGGTTAAGGCAGCTCTATCTGCTGGGCGGTCAACTAGGGTGAACTGTTCATTAAGATCCGGCCATGCCAATAATTGAAAGCGCTGCATAAGCCCATCATTTTTAGAGCTACCTCCCTGAGACTGTTTAACGTAGGCTTTAATGCGATCTGGCTGAAACCCACCAAATACAGCAAGCTGATAACGAGATAGGCGAACGGACTCTCTGGTAATGCGGTCAAACGTATAACTCCCTTGCCCACCCCAACCTGATAAGTAGAAGCCGCGGGCGGCCTCTTGTCCTTGTGTATCCAAGCTTTGGAGTAGGCCTGATAACTCATCTGCCAAAGCAAGTACACCCTTTGGGTTTTCAGCAAGGATTTCACCGAGTGCTTGATAGGTAGCGTCATTTACTATGTATCGTGTCTTAACGGGTTTAATCGGTTCATTTGTTGGGGCTGGATTGTTTTTACCCGTTTTGAACTTGGAAAACGCGATATCGTAGGCATCCTTGCTAGTTTTGTATTGAGCGTAGGCCTGTTTATAGCTTTGCGCTGCTTGATCTTCAAGGTGTTGCAGTGGTTTTAAGGAGGCCTGTAGCGCTGGTGTTTTCATTGAGCCAGGCGAACCAACAATACCACCCCAAAATCCACAGTGAACAACCCATTCTTCATCATGTTCTTTTGGCAGGATACCAATTGAATTGCCAAGCGCTGTTCCGGCACCAACTAGAGCAGGTATGGCTACATAATCTAACGGACAACTTAACCGTTCAGCAATATCAACACAGGCACCGCGAATTACTTTTGGCAGGTAGTTTGGATCTAAGCGGGCAACAGGTAGCAATTCATCTGGTAGTTTTTGTGGCTTCGGCCAGCCCGTCTCTTGGGTATCGCTAACCATTTCCGCAGTTGCATCAACTCGTTTTGCTGGATTAATCCAACCACAGCGCATCGCCTCGGCAAATACAAACCGATGACCAATACCTTCAGGCTTAAACGACTCCCATGTTTTTGCTGCATCAGCAGCATCAAACTTTTCAGAGGTGGCAGACCAATCTAGCCATAATCCCCGACCAGTTTCGCCAAGCTCGTTTAAAGCCATCCCCACCTTAATCCACAATTCTCTTTCGTCAGAGCGCATAAATAAGAGTGCGCTACGTAGGTGCTGAGTATCTAATGGAGATAAGGCTAATGCGGCTTTTGAATCCGGTATGACCGCTGGCGCAGCCACCTTTGATCTTGCCCCGTACTCCAGCCAAATCATTGAGAGGTCAAAAGGTATTAGTGGCAAATGTCTCCAATCTCCTTTGCCAGCCCAAACATAAGGCTGACCAGTCTCAGGGTGGATTGATGGAGGGATAAGATCTTGTACCGTTTTCTTATTCGCCGAGGCGCAGCGAAATTCTAGAATCATCACTCCTGTTGAAGGGTCTGTAATTTGCTCTGTCTTTATCAGCTTGATTGCTGGTGGCAACCGAAAAAGAAGCTTGGCTCTGTTTGCTCTACCCGAGGAGATTTGTACTGCGTCAGGCGCATCCAAAAGGGCATCAAGATCAACACCACGCTCCGCTAACCAAGGTTTTGCTAGACCGTAGTCGTCAACGTCTAAAACAGCGGTGGGTTGCTTGCAATATAAATGGGCCAGCCCGACATTTCCTGTTAAAGCAGCGGCTTCCTGTGGATCAGTAATTGAATTTTGGGGTTCATTCCAGCCTTTGGAGGTTGGTCCTTTTGAGCCAGCGGGAATTGCTACCAATGCAAAGCCATGTTGGACATAACTTTCTTGAAGATTCATTCATCATCCCCAAAGAAGTCGGCAATTTTGGATTCGATATTTCGCAAAGTGATGAGCATTTCATCTGTAGTCCAGTCAAAATTTTCCCGGTCAGTTGATTCTGCAACTTTCATTTGGGTTCGAGCTTGAAAAATAAGATTTACTCTCAGCCAGTATTCGCGGTTATCAATTGGCGATAGTTGGTTCATTTACCACCTCGCGATTGTTTTTGAAGGTAGGCGTCTATAGTTGACTCTAACCATCCAGCGGCGCGACCGCCTTCTATTAGCTTAAATGGCTTTGGAAATTTATTCCTGATGATTAGGTCATAAATCGTCGATGGGGCGTAGCCCACTTTCTTTGTTAGCTCACTCATACGAATAATTCGATGAGTATTTTTTAATTCGATTTGCATTTGTACTTCCTTTTCAAAAAATAACGTTTCTAGTTGGGCCTTAATAAATCCAAAGCCATATAGAAATTTTAGAAATTATTTTAAAAAGGACGTTTAAAAATAGGCCTATTAATCAGTCTTAATCAGTGTTTGACCACTATTAAATTGGATGAAGTCAGTTCTTGACCACTGCATCGACTCTCAGCCTTGATTACCTTCGCGAATTTTTGTCAGGATTCCTCGAAGATGGGTTAAACCTGGCTTATTTACTCTTCCGCCGTCCCATCTTCTCGCCGCTGGTTTTAGCGCTTCTTTGATGAATATCTGTTGAGCCCATCCTCTGATGGAGTGCGAATCGTACTCTGCGATCGTATAAAGCTCTGCATGTAGATACTCTATCAATTGCTCACGTCTTGCTTGGGCATTCAATTGGCTATTTCGAGCGCCTTTTAGTGCAACACTTTTTATTTGCTGCGCATTTCTTTTTTTGGCTTCGCTGATTTTCTTGAGGGCAGCTTTGTATTTTGGAAGCTTGATAGCATCCTCCCAGCTTAATACTTTGTCACCCATAATTTCGGGGGCTGTAATGTCCAAAAGCTCAAAGTAGTTATAAGTAACTCCATTTCGACATAGCTCTCGCCACTGATTTTCTGAGGCTTCAATACCCAAAATTACGTCGGGGTCGGGAATTGTATGCATTAGATGTGGCGGTCTTTTTTTGAGCCAATGTTTAGGTCTACCTTTTAGATTTACCCAAGAGCGTGTTGGCTTCACTGGTGTCCCCCCTTCATATTATTTAACTGGTGTTGTAGTGAGATTCTATATTTTGCTAGCAATAATTATTTTTTTATCCTAACTTTTCAGCAAGTTGCTCGGCATTGGGGTGATAGTAGCGTTTAAGCATAGCCAAGCTTTTGTGCCCTGATACTGCTGATAATTCAATCAAGTTGGGTAGCTTTTCTGCAAGCCTAGTAATGGCCATATGCCTTAAGTCGTGAAAGCGTATATCCTTAACCCCAGCTCGTTTTCTTGCCCTGTTAAAAGCTTGCGAGACTACTTCGTGGGTGACTGGAAATACTCGCCCATCAATATTGCGTGGCATTTCAGTAAGAATTTGGACTGCATGGGTTGATAGCGGCACGGTTCTGCTTGTGCCGTTTTTAGTTAGCCGTAGGAATATCGTGCGCCGCCCAAGGTCAATATGCTCCCAACGTAGTCCCAGCAACTCACTTCTACGCATGGCAGTCTCAAGCGCCAGTTTCACTAAAGGTAGCATCCAAATCGAACGCCGCCCAGTGGGTCTTAGGGCATCAAGCAGGGCATTAGTTTCGGCGGCATCAAGTATGCGGGTGCGGCCCTGAGGATTCTTAGGTTTCGTGATAAGCGCAACTGGGTTGTTGATGTTGATACCCCACTCTTTGCGAGCGTAGGTGATGATGGAAGAAAAATAGGACAACTCCCTAATGACCGTTGCTGGTGCGATTTCTTTAAGACGTTCATCCCTGTGCTGTGCAATCTTTTGAGGGGTAAGTGCCACCATGTTTAGCTTTGCTATTGGACGTCTTGCTAATGCCTTTAAACGAATGTAGTCTGCGGTGCCTCCGCGCATTGTAGGTAAGACCTCAACAATGTAACGCTCAATGATTTCTGCGAAGGTGGTGCGCTCAGCTAGACCTAGGTTTACAAAACTACCTTTATCAAGCTCAACTTCAGTTTGTTTTGCCCAACGCTCTGCGTCTATCTTGTTAATGAAGGTTTTGGTTATGCTTTGATTTGCTTTGCGGACACGTGCTTGCCAGTGTCCATTGTTTCTTTTGCGTAGTGTTGCCACGGTTTTCTGCTCCTCAGTGGGACAGAATTGGGCCCTAGCTTTTTATTTTTCTCTTTTATTGCTTCATTGGTTAAGAACTACTAACCCACTTTCCAATCTCGGCTCTTACCACCACTCTTCTCAAGTAGCTTGATGTCACCCATGACCATCCCTCTATCGACTGCTTTGCACATATCGTAGATTGTGAGGAGGGCAATTTG
>CAIYZI010000149.1 GCA_903930665.1 uncultured beta proteobacterium | reverse complement strand
GCAGCAAAGAGCTTATCGTATTCACTGATTGAATTGACTAAATTTCCATTTGCATAATGGAGTCTAGCAAGTCGCCTTGCTTGGTTAAATGTTTTTGGCCTATCGGCCTCACAATTATGACCCCAAGGAGATACCTTTAAATAGTCCCAATATTTACTTGCCAATGCATTCTCATACCAAGATTGCCACGGCTTATCCTTGGTGATGAAATGCAGTATTCCCTCATTGAATCTGATTAATGACATTTATCATGAGGCTTTAGCTATAAAGTTTGCTGCATTATGGAATGAGTAATCATAAAAAAGGGGATGACGACGAAAATGCAGCCAGAAACTTTCCTTTAAGCATGATCAAGTATTGTATTATTTCCTATAAAATCAATCTAATATTTAGATTGCCTTCAATAAAGGTTTAAGATAAGCCAACACTAAAGTTCTAAAAAATTCAGTATCGCGATTTTTTAGCATTTGATTGAACATAATTTGAGGAGTTGATATGGTTGAAAATAACCAAAAAGGGTGCCTGTTGATCGGAGAAGGCGTGACAGTCAAGGGTACATTTTCCGTGCCCGATATTGTTACTGTGGCTGGAACCCTTGAAGGTGATCTCACAGCTCGTGAAATTATTATTGAGTCAACTGGCTTTGTTAAAGGTAAGATCGAGAGCGAAACTCTAGATGTTAGAGGTCGTGCTGAAGAAAATATTTTAGCCAAAAAATTCATCTTGATTCGTAACACTGGCTCTGTGAGTGGCGTTGTAAAATACTCTGAGATTGAAATTGAAAAGGGTGGTCATCTACACGGTGATATTCAAAGCAATATATAGAGTGCTTTTAAGTATTTATTTATTAAGGTATTCAGCATGTTTGGGAAAAAAAATTTAAATGGCGATCTTATGCTAAGCAAAGAAATCGAAGATTTGGCCAATATCGCAGAGCTTGGCGACAATGAGGATAAGGCCGGAACTGAGCACGTTGCTGAGCCTATCGATATTGCACCAGCTGACACATTTGAATCGCTCGCTACCCCTATTATTGCTAAGCCCTCTGTGCTTAGCCAAGGCTGTGAATTTGAAGGAAAGATTCGTTCTAGCGGCACTCTTATCATCTCTGGTCACGTGATCGGAAGCTTGACTGCAAAAGATATCACTATTGAAAATGATGGCTTTGTTGATGGTGAGATCCAAGCAGATTCCCTAACCGTTAAGGGCAATGCCTTGGGTGAGATTCGTTGCCGAGAGCTCACAGTTGGTCCGATAGCAAAGGTCGATGCCAATTCTTACTTTGATACGATCCAAGTTCAGCGTGGTGGAAAAATTTCAGGTATTTTGAATAAGAGCTAATGCAATTCTCACGGCATTTCTGATTCCATGGTGCTTAAAAAGTATGATCCAGACAATAATCCAGATATGGAGTTTTTTGAGACGATTATTGGCCCTAAAACTATTATTTATGGTCGCGTAGCCACAGAAATAAGTTTACGCATTGATGGCAAAATCATCGGTAACGTGGAAGCGGTAGCACATAAAGGTGAGGCACAGCCTACACAAATTGCCATTGCTATTGGAGAAGGGGCTTTGGTTGCGGGGGATATCCGCGCCAATCGGGTCTTAATTGCTGGCTCGGTTGATGGCAATATTTATGCTTCAGAGAAGGTTGAATTACTCGATGGCAGCAAGGTCGTCGGTGATATTACCTACGGTCGGATTGTAGTGTCAAAAAAATCTAGCCACCAAGGAATGTTGATTTCAGTTACGCGGGGCGTTGAAAAAATCAATCTAAATTAGTGTTCGCTACAGGCGCGCCTAGGTTTTGGTGGCTCTTAGAGATAATAAAATCGT
>CAIYZI010000148.1 GCA_903930665.1 uncultured beta proteobacterium | reverse complement strand
GCGTTAAGTACATTAAAAAGAATGGAATAAAATTACCAAACCCAAAACCACTCCAATGTGAGCTCAGCCGATTGGTTATACCTAAGATAATAGTGATCGGCGCCTCTACTGGTGGGCCTCAAGCTTTGGAGGCATTATTTTTAAATTTAAATGCCGACTTCTCTATTCCAATTATTTGCGTCCAGCATATCAGCAATGGTTTTTTAGTCAGGATGCTTGACTGGCTACAAAGTATGACGAATTTAAAAGTAGAAATCGCTCAAGAAAAGGGAGTTCCAATGGCGGGACATTTGTATTTCCCGCCTGAAGGAAAGCATCTTGAGATAGGTGTTGATGGTGGATTTAGAATCAGTTCGCCTTCCCCGGGTGAAATTTATTGCCCAAGTATCGACAAGCTCTTTGCATCCGTTGCCGAATCTTGCCCTTCAAGTTCGGTCGGAGTAATTTTGAGTGGTATGGGTAGGGATGGGGCCATTGGTTTGAAAAAGATCTTTGATTCAGGTGGAGATACGATTGCGCAGGATGAAGCTAGCAGCATCATCTTTGGTATGTCCGCTGCAGCGATTGAGCTGGGAGGGGTATGTCATGTGATGTCTGTAGTAGAAATTGCAGGCTATCTGAATGGACTCCAGCCGTATTCCCATGCCAAATATAATACAAATTTATTGCAGCCCTATTGATGAACATATAGGTGGTTTCGGGTTGATTCGATCCTAACATTAAGAGTAAATCACACCTTGCATGAAAATTAATTCCGAAGGGGTTTCGTCCTCAAGGGTATATTTACCCGCCACCTCAATTTTCTCGGTTCTGATTGATTTTTTCGTTACTACTTTCTCTCATATCGACCAGGCGGAGTGGAACGCTAGATTTAACGAAGGTTTAGTAATGACTATGGATGGTCATCCGGTTGCGGCAAATGACCCCTACATTCCCAATACCCACTTAATGTATTTCAGACGCTTGGATAGGGAACCTCAAATCCCCTTCGAGGAGGCGATTCTCTATCAAGATGAACATATTGTGGTGGCTGATAAACCCCATTTTTTACCTGTCACGCCAAGTGGCTTATATCTTCATCAAACCTTGCTCAATCGTTTGAAAAAAAGAACTGGTATCCAGACATTAAGTCCGATTCATCGAATAGATCGGGATACTGCGGGTTTAGTCATTTTTTCAATCAAACCCAATAGTAGAGCGCAATATCAAAATCTATTTAGGGATAGGGCTGTAAAAAAGATCTATGAAGCGATTGCCCCTTACTCAGATGAGCTAGATCTGAAATTACCTCTAACGTATCGTAGCCGGATAGAGGAGTCAAACCATTTTTTACAAATGAGAGAGGTGGACGGCCCCACAAATACCGATACCCATATTGAATTAATGGAACGTAATGGCTCATGGGCTCGCTATAGATTAAGTCCGGGTAGCGGGAAGAAACATCAATTACGCTGTCATTTGAACGCCTTGGGAATCCCTATCAAAAATGATCAGATTTACCCTATTCTGACGCCATATCAAAAATTCGATCTGGACTTTACACGGCCTCTGAAATTATTGGCTAAAGAAATTTGGTTTAGAGATCCAATTACCCATCAAGAGCGATCATTTATCAGCAATAGAGAGCTTGATTAATAGATCTAAAAATATAAATGAAGTGCGCATGTAGCTCATTAGAGCTAAAAGCTGCTTGATCCTCCCCGAGTCCTCACTAAAAAATACTTTTGAATCGATTGATATATGCCTCATAAGGCGGGATTACACCCACTTTATGCAAGCTGATTTTGGTAGTAGGATGTGTACAAGGTAGTCCTTATTTAGAGGGTGATCTATGTATAAAAATATATTAGTTCCTATTGACGGTAGTGCTACGTCAAATTTGGCTCTTAAGGAAGCTATTACTTTAGCCCAGGAGAATGGTTCGATTGTCAAAGTAATTTATGTGCTTGATCCATTTTCGATTACGCCTGATATTGAGTACTTCACGATGCAGGATATCGTGCAATCTATGCGGGCAGAAGGTGCGGTAATCCTTGAAAAAGCCCGTAAAAAGTTATTGGCAGCAGGCATTCACTTTGATGTAAAGATGGTGGAGGTTAATACTTCTGGTGAAAGAATTCCTGAGGCTATTGCCAGGGAAGCCAAAAGATGGCCGGCAAACCTGATTGTTGTCGGCACGCATGGAAGAAAGGGTTTTAGCCATTTCCTATTGGGGAGTGTTGCCGAATCAATTATTCGTATAGCAACCAAGCCAGTATTATTGATCAGGGGAAAAGGCCGCTAACTAGGGTTTTGGCTTGGTTTCTAAACCCCATTTAATTTTGTTCCAAAGGCGCTCATGAAAGAAGTACGCAATAGAGGTATAAATATTGCTAGCAATCATAAATCCAAAGGCTAAGGAGAGCCTTCCGGTAATGAAATAAATGACGAAAAAATCAAGGGTGATGATGATTATTCGATAACTAATCGCTTTGGCAATCGAACGTTTTTTTGACTCGTAAATCATATTTGTTGTGATCTTATCGCTTTTTAATGCCCCACTATATTTGAAAATAAAGATTCATGGAAATATTTAGCTGGCTACCTAAAGAGGGCTCACAAATTCTATTTGTGCTCTTTTTATCTTTTCTCATTGGATTGGAGCGCGAGGAGAGTAAGGCAAATGATGATCATTTTGCCTTTGGCGGGGTGCGTACCTATCCATTAATTGGCATGATTGGTTACGCCTTGTCCGTATTGTCAGACATGACGCTGATTCCTTTTTTGGTTGGCATATGCGTCGTCGCTCTATTTTTACTCCTTGCCTACTCGCATAAGGTCAAGAAATCAGGTCATGCTGGCGTAACCTCCGAAATGTCTGCGCTGACTACCTACTTAATTGGTGGCCTAATACAACACAATTTATTGTGGGTAGCCACTACCTTGGTGGTTGCAACGATTCTTTTGTTAAGTCTGAAGCAGTTCTTAGAAGGTTTAGCCAAAAAAATTGAGTCTGACGATATTTTGACGTTCACTAAGTTTCTTTTGCTTTCAGCTGTAATATTGCCTCTACTGCCCAACCAGGCTTTGACCCAATTTCAGATTAATCCTTTAAAAGTATGGTTGATTGTTGTTGCGGTTAGCAGCGTGTCTTACGCAAGTTATGTGTTGCAAAAATTAGGCAAAAATGCATCCGGAATTCTTTGGTCGGCCATTTTTGGTGGAATTTATTCTTCCACTGTAACCACCATAGTCTTGGCTCGTCGCTCACAAACAGAAAATAGACCCCATTTATTTTCTGGTGGCATTCTGATTGCTTCTGGAATCATGTATTTGCGCCTCACCATTCTTTTGGCGCTTTTTAATCAAGATCTTCTTAAGCAAGTTGGCTTGTCATTTTTGTGTCTTGCAGCCATAGCAATCGCCTTCGGTTTTTTATGGTCTAAAAGAGGTGATGGCGTCGATGTCAACTTGGGTGATATCGCCGCAGTAAAAAACCCTTTAGAGTTCAACACCGCATTAATTTTTAGCATATTGTTTGTGGGGATGCTAATAGCCACTCAGTATGCAGTTCATTTTTTTGGCGATAGCGGGCTTTATACATTAGCAGGAGTCATGGGACTTACAGATATCGATCCTTTCGTAATGAGCTTAACCCAAAATACACCCTCCCTCAGTCCGGTTGCAATAGCGGCGAATGCTCTGTTAATTTCTGCTGCAAGTAATAATGTGATGAAAGGAGTTTATGCGTATTTTCTCTCCTCGAAAAATTCACGTTTGCAAAGCTGCTTATGTTTAATTGCATTGGCTGTGCTTGGAATAATTCCCATCTTTCTGTTTCATTGAATTAGGTTGGTAGGTAAATCATGAGTATGACAAGCGATAATGATTTGATTGGTTCATGGAAATTAAAATCTTACATAGTTGAAATTCAATCGACTGGTCAAAATATATATCCTATGGGATTACATCCCCAGGGCTATGCTATTTTTACTGCTAATGGAAGAGTCATGTTTGTCTTAACTGGGGAAGGTCGAATTCCCGCGAAAACAGATGCTGACATGGCAAATCTTCATAAAACCATTGTTTCTTATACTGGACCCTATCGCATTGAGGGTGATCAATGGGTTACTTCTGTTGAGGTTGCCTGGAATCCGGAGTGGGTCGGCACGGAACAAAGGCGCCACTTCCAAATCCGCGGTAACGAAATGGTTGTTACAACCACTTGGCGTGTCATGCCAAATTGGCAGGAATGGGGGATGCAGCGCAGTATTCTGACCTTTGTAAAAGAGCAGTAAATGGAATTGAATATTCCGCGTTGAATATTTCTATCACTGGAGAAATCAAAATGACTCAAATTAATCTTAATGTTCAGGGTATTTCATCTCCATCTTGCATTGCCAAGATTAAAGAGGCGCTTTTGCCCCTTGGTGACATACAAACCATTCATGTTGATTGGGAGTCGGGTAGGGTGCAAATCGAGCGTATTCGCAATCAATATG
>CAIYZI010000147.1 GCA_903930665.1 uncultured beta proteobacterium | reverse complement strand
GGTTCAAGTCGTAAAAAACGGTACTGAACACCCTCTTCTTGATGGGTGGCTACAAAAGTGCCTTTGCCCTGACGGCGGACCAGTAAGTTTTCAGTGGCAAGTTCGTCAATTGCCTTGCGGACAGTCCCTTGACTGACGCCATACCGTGCTGCAAGCTCGATTTCACTGGGAATAGCCTCGCCTGGCAGCCATTCGGAGGCTTGCAGGCTAGCCAATATCATCGCCTTAATCTGCTGATACAGAGGGCTAAAAGAAGCAATAGGTAAAGACGCGTTAAGCAAATTCACTCCAGCACGACAATCAATTGGATAAAATCAATCTTAATTCTAAGTCTTATATAAGACATTATTGACAGTGTAAATGTAAAGTCCCTACACTTGAATGGATAATAGAAGAGTTTTCCTTAATTAACCTCAATCTGGAGTCTTAGTAAATGGCAAAAGCCCCAATGCGTGTCGCTGTAACCGGTGCAGCCGGTCAAATCGGATATTCACTCTTGTTCCGTATCGCCAATGGCGACTTGTTGGGCAAAGATCAGCCCGTTATTCTCCAGTTGCTTGAGATTCCCGATGAAAAAGCGCAAAAGGCTTTGTCCGGCGTGATGATGGAATTAGATGATTGCGCATTTCCATTGCTAGCTGGAATGACTGCTCATTCAGATCCAATGACAGCATTTAAAGATATTGATGTTGCCTTGTTAGTTGGCGCACGTCCACGCGGCCCAGGTATGGAGCGTAAAGATTTACTCTCCGCGAATGCACAGATTTTCACTGCTCAAGGTAAGGCATTGAATGCTGTTGCTAAGCGCACTGTTAAGGTTTTGGTAGTTGGTAACCCAGCTAATACCAATGCTTATATCGCCATGAAATCTGCTCCAGATTTGCCAGCTAAGAACTTCACAGCAATGTTGCGCCTTGATCACAACCGCGCGCTCTCACAATTGGCAAGCAAGTTGGACAAGCCTGTTGCTGATATTGAGAAGTTGGTTGTTTGGGGCAACCATAGCCCAACAATGTACCCCGACTATCGTTTCGCAACGGTTGATGGCAAGTCTGTAAAAGACAGCATTAATGATGCAGCTTGGAATAAAGATGTATTTATTCCTACAGTTGGCAAACGTGGTGCAGCCATCATTGAAGCACGCGGCCTCTCATCAGCAGCATCTGCAGCGAATGCCGCAATCGATCATATTCATGACTGGGTACTCGGCACTAACGGCAAATGGGTAACAATGGGTATTCCTTCAAAAGGCGAATATGACATTCCTGCTGAAGTTATTTATGGCTTCCCAGTGGTTTGCGAAAACGGCGAGTACAAGATGATTGAAGGCTTGGAAATCGACGAATTCTCACGTGAGCGTATGACCCATACCCTCAATGAATTACTTGAGGAACAAGCCGGTGTTAAACACTTACTTTCCTAAGGATACAAATATGAAGAAATTTCTTCTTGCAATGAGCTTGGCAATCGTTGGTTTTTGCAACGTTGCTCACGCACAAGTAAACGAAGAAGTCTTTACTTGGTCTTGTAGTGAAAATCGTCAATTTAAAACCTCAGGAAGTACTGAGAAATTGCGTTTGATCTGGGAGTCCAAGACTGTTGATATGCAGCGTCAAACTTCATTACCAGGTAGCTTACGCTACAAAAACCCTGCCTT
>CAIYZI010000146.1 GCA_903930665.1 uncultured beta proteobacterium | reverse complement strand
GTTACCAGCCGGTGGAGCATTAGTAACCCAGGAAGGTCACTTAATTAGCCGTGTTGGTGTGCAGCTTTATGCAGCGGACTCTGAGCAAGCGGGCATGTTGGTTCGTGCCCAGGAAATGGAAGCACTTGAGAAGCAATTGCGCGCACAGCAACTCATTCAAAGCGAATTAAAAAGCGAGCTTGATCAATGTGTCGCCAATTATCAAGGCGCTCATCAAGCGGCTGAGCAAGCCCGAATTGCTGCTGAGCAAGCGGTGCAAGAAACCCATGGCTTTGATGTGGAAAGAATGCAGCTAACTCAAGCTGAAGAGAAGTACAGTCAACGTGCTACTCAAATTCAGGGTGAGTTAAGTGAAATGCGTGAGCAAATGGAGCAACTGGGCATGACGCAAGAACAGTCATCCATGGAGCTTGCTCAATCTGAAGAGGCTAAGCAAGGCTATCAAGAAAGTCTTGCTGTTGCACAAGAGAAATTGGAATTGGCTACTCAAGAGCGCGATCGTTTGCGCGAGTCATTACGGGTAGCCGAAATGGCTGCGCAAGAAGCAGCGTTTTCTACGCGTTCATTGCAGCAGCGCATTGCCGACCTACAACGTGATCAGAGCACTGCCCGTGCCCAGATTATGGAGATCCAAGATAAATATGCACTTGCTGAGCAAGAGTTAGAAACTCTCAGCGATGTAGAGGCGCAAGAAAAATTACAGGGCTTATTGGCAACTCGTAGTGAGCGTGAATCGATTTTGGCTAATGCTCGTACTGAGCAGGATGCTTTATTGCATCAATTGCGTGAAGCTGATGAAGTTCGCATGCAAATCGAACGCACCTTGCAGCCAATGCGTGACAAAGTGGTTGATTTGCAATTGCGTGAACAGGCTGCCCGCCTGAATTTTGAGCAATTTGCTACTTTATTGGCTGATGCTGAGGCTGATCTCATTTCCTTAGAATCAAATTTCAGCCCTGATCTCAAGGTTGGTGCACTACAAAATGAAGTGACTCGTTTAACTGCTGAGATTCAGTCTTTGGGGCCAGTTAATATGGCGGCCTTGGATGAGTTGGCAAGCTCACGTGAGCGTAAGTCTTTCTTGGACGCGCAATCTGCTGACTTAAATGAAGCAATGCAAACTTTGACTGATGCTATTGCGAAAATTGATGGTGAAACTCGTGAATTGTTGCAGGGCACCTTTGACCAGGTTAATACCCATTTCGGTAAGCTCTTCCCAGAATTATTTGGCGGTGGTCATGCAGAGTTGGTAATGACGGGTGAAGAGATTTTGGATGCTGGCGTTCAGGTAATGGCTCAGCCTCCCGGTAAGAAAAATAGCACTATTTATCTCCTTTCTGGTGGTGAAAAGGCTTTAACTGCTATCGCTTTGGTGTTCTCACTTTTCCTCTTAAATCCAGCACCATTCTGTTTGCTTGATGAGGTTGATGCGCCATTGGATGATGCAAATACCTTGCGCTATGCGCAGATGGTTGCCAAAATGTCAGACAAAACACAGTTCGTATTTATTTCACACAATAAGATCACCATGGAAATTGCCCATCAGTTAATTGGTGTCACCATGCAAGAGCAAGGTGTTTCCCGTATTGTTGCTGTGGACATCTCTTCAGCGGTATCAATGGTGGAGGCTGCCTAAGTGTTCTTGGAGCGGATCATGACGACTTTGGGATTATCTGACTTGCAGTTTTCATTGGCTGCGATTGGTTTGATTATTTTGATTTCAGTGGTTTTACTGAATTTCAAATACGCCCGCGCTCGTCGTAGAGCCAGAGAGTTGGGACATTATTCCCTTGATGAACGCTTTGGAGTACGCGAACCTTCTTTTGGCACAGGTT
Source organism: uncultured beta proteobacterium (assembly GCA_903930665.1). Lineage (GTDB taxonomy): Bacteria > Pseudomonadota > Gammaproteobacteria > Burkholderiales > Burkholderiaceae > Polynucleobacter. The sequence continues at coordinate 4,068 of CAIYZI010000146.1, read as the reverse complement.
TTGCAGATGCTAGCAATGAGGGGCGTGCTGAACCTACATTAGATGACGTTATTCAATCTATCGCTGCGCCAGAAATATTCACCATAGATCCTAGAATTGATTGTGTAATCACTTTACGATTCGATCAGGCTATCAGTGGCGCTGAAATCTTAGATGAAATTAATGCATGGTCTGATACTCCTGCAAAATCTACTGCACGTTGGATGTGTGAGGGTTTAAATGCGGACGTTGATACAGTTCAAGACTGGGAACAGCTTAGAGCTGATGCATCCTATTCCGAGTTGCAATTGGCTATTCAACTGGCAAGTCGCCGTGGACCGATTGGCGTTTTGGAGTTATCAGATTTTTGTTCTCGCGCACAGGCGCTTGCTGAGACTTTAGGGTCGCAGATCGATATGCCCAGTGTAAGCACTATGTTGGAAAGCGCCAAAGAGCTTGATGGGATGGCCGCAGAAAGTGATATTCAATTAAGCATTAATGTGGTTTTTGATGAAGCAAGTCCATGGGCTAATTTTGAAAGTTTGATGCGTCAGCGTGGCTTCAAGTTAGCTCGCAATGGAAGGCAGTTTGAGTACTACAGCAATAACAAGCTTATTTTTACAAGTTCTACTATTGAGCCCAATAAACCTATTTCCCAGTTAACATTGTTGTTAGAGGTTCCTCTGGTTGCTCAAGAGGAGAGGGCTTTTGAAAGAATGCTTGGAGAAGGTGTTGAGATTGCGCAGGCTGGTCATGGCCGTCTGGTTGATGACAATGGTATTAACCTCACTGAAGCTGCTGTAGTCAGCATTCGTCAACATTTGTATGGGCTGTTCTCCAACCTTGATAAAAACGGCGTTCCAGCTGGCTCTTACACAGCAAGTCGTTTATTTAGCTAAGGAGTCTCTTTGTCGTCTAATAGTCCGACAAATTTAGCGGAACGGTATGCATATTTACAAGCTGAATTAGCTCGTCTCGAGCATGCTTATTACGTTCTTGATAATCCATTGTTACCAGATGCAGAATATGATCGTCTATATCGAGAATTACTCGATATAGAGTCCATCCATCCTGAATGGGTAAGCTCAGAATCTCTATCCCAGAGGGTTGGTGGCGCGGCGTTAAAAGAATTTGATTCTGTGCAGCACATCGTACCCATGCTTTCGCTCAATAACGCCTTTGAAGATGCAGAGTTAATCGCCTTTGATCGTCGCTGTCGCGAGGCTTTACATGTTGATATTGTGGAGTACGCAGGTGAACTCAAGTTTGATGGTCTAGCTATCTCATTGCGTTATGAGGATGGAGTTTTGGTGCGCGCCGCTACTCGCGGTGATGGTGCTAGTGGTGAAGACGTTACCGCCAATATCAAAACGATTCGTGCCATACCCTTACGCTTAACTGGAAAAATGATCCCAGCAGTCTTGGAGGTGCGCGGTGAAGTCTTTATGTATTTGCGTGACTTTGAGAAGATGAATCAGCAGGCTGCTGCCGCTGGTGAAAAAGAGTTTGCCAACCCTCGCAATGCAGCCGCAGGAAGCTTAAGGCAGCTTGACTCAAAAGTTACCGCCAGACGTCCCTTATCATTTTTTGCTTATGGGCTTGGCGATCTTAAGCCTCAAAGCTGGTTGCCATCAACTCATGAAGAATTGCTCAATGCTTATGTAAAGCTTGGTCTTCCTGTTTGCCCTGAGAGAAGGGTGATGAAATCAGTAGTGGAGATCTTGGATTTTTACAATGAAGTTGGCGCCAAAAGGGATTCACTTCCTTACGATATTGATGGCGTTGTTTACAAGGTTAACTCGTTTGCTGAGCAGGCTAAATTAGGTTTCGTTTCAAGGGCGCCACGTTTTGCATTGGCTCATAAGTTCCCGGCGCAAGAGGCTTTAACCACAGTTCTAGGCATAGATGTCCAGGTGGGTCGCACCGGTGCAATTACCCCAGTAGCAAGGTTAGCTCCTGTTGAGGTAGGTGGGGTTACCGTGACAAATGCGACCTTGCATAATGAAGATGAAATCAAGCGCAAAGATGTGCGCATTGGTGATACGGTTTCCGTAAGACGTGCTGGTGATGTGATTCCTGAGGTAGTTTCAGTAATTAAGGATAGGCGCCCTGCAGACGCTCAGGAATTCATCATGCCAATACGATGCCCAGTGTGTGATTCGCATATTGAGCGTTTAGCGGATGAGGCGATTGCACGCTGTAGCGGCGGTTTATTTTGTGGGGCTCAACGTAAGCAAGCGTTAATTCATTTTGCGCATAGACGGGCTTTGGATATTGAAGGCCTCGGTGAGAAGATTGTTGATCAGTTGGTTGATCAGCACTTAGTAAGAACGCCAGCCGACTTGTATCGCTTGGGTTTTAACGCTTTAGCCAATTTAGAGCGTATGGGTGATAAGTCTGCGGATAATCTCATTCAGGCTATAGAAAAGTCACGTAATACTACTTTAGCAAGATTTATTTTTGCTCTAGGTATTCGTCACGTAGGTGAGACTACGGCAAAAGATTTGGCCAATCATTATGGCAGTGTGCATGCACTCATGGAAGCTAGTCTCGAAGATCTTCTGACGGTAAAAGATGTAGGACCTGTAGTGGCGGACTCAATCGTGAGTTTTATGCAGGAAGCCCACAATCGCGAAGTGATAGAGCAATTACTTGTCTCTGGAATGCAACTCACTGTAGAAAAGAAGGAAATTAGCCCTGCAGTCCTTGGCAAGACCTTTGTCTTGACGGGCACTTTTCCAACGCTTACACGCGATGCTGCAAAAGACCTTTTAGAAAAGGCTGGCGCGAAGGTTGCAGGTTCAGTATCCAAAAAGACAGACTACGTTGTAGCTGGTGTTGATGCTGGAAGCAAGTTAACCAAGGCAGAGGATCTCGGTATTGCAGTAATAGATGAAGCTGCGATGTTAGGTCTACTGAAGTAGCGACTATTTAGACTCAAAGTTGATCGGAAAGATGAGTCTCCTGAATTGATTAAAAAGGCTTGGTTTACTTTTGATCAAATTAAAAATGCACGTATTGCACGCGCCCTTCGCAATCTAGGCGCCCAAGACCTCTAACAACTCCGTCTCTAGTTGAATCTGGAGCTTTGGATTTTTACTTAGATTGGCCGCATCTAAGAGCAAAACGTCTTCAACCCTCTCTCCCAGAGTATTGATGCGAGCAGTATGTAACGAAACATGATGTTTTGCTAAGACTCTTGAGATGGCATATAACAAGCCCGTTCTATCACTAGCCGATAGGGCAAGTGAGTAGTAATGGCCGCGCTCATCTGGGATCATGTGGACGCGCGGTTGAATGGGGAAAGAGCGAGATTGTCTGGAAAGACGTCCCATACTTGGAGCTGGTAACGGATCGGATTTATTAAGCGCACCAAGTAATTCAAATTCGACGAGTTGAATAAGATCCCGGTAGCTTGTGCTTTCATCGATCAAATTGCTTCCTGAAATCTGAAAGGTATCTAGTGCGTAGCCATGGCGGGTTGTGTGAATGCGGGCATCCCAAATAGAGAAGCCGTGACGTTCAAAATAAGCGCAAATGCGAGCAAATAAGTCGACTTGATCTTGCACATAAACAGCTACTTGCAATCCTTCGCCAATTGGCGAAAGGCGGGCGCGCACTATTGGTGTCTCACTCTCGACTTTATTGAAAAGATGACGAGTTAACCATGCAACATCAGCTGCATCTTGCCGAAGAAAAAAGGCTACATCGAGATTTTTCCAGAGATTTTCATAGGCAGAATCTTCAATGCCATACAGACGCAATTTAGCGCGCGCTTCTTCTTGATGTTGAGCTAACTCAGAGGAGGCATCAGGCTTTGCTCCTCCCAATACTCTCAGTGTTGCGCGATAGAGATCTTCCAGTAATTTGCCTTTCCAGGCATTCCATACCTTAGGGCTAGTACCGCGCACATCGGCAACAGTCAGGAGGTAGAGGGCTGTTAAATGTCGCTCATCACCAACTTTTTTCGCAAAGGCTTTTACAACATCAGGGTCGGTAATATCTTGTTTTTGAGCAACTTGACTCATATTGAGATGCTCTGCAACTAACCAGACCAATAACTCAGTATCTTTCTTATCAAGCCCATGT
>CAIYZI010000145.1 GCA_903930665.1 uncultured beta proteobacterium | reverse complement strand
TGCCACGAACCGGCATTGCAGCAGCATCACCCAAGGCGCAAATAGTGCGGCCTTGAATGTTTGCTGCAACATCGTTGAGTAAATCTAAATCTTCTGGACGACCATCGCCGTGCTCAATACGATTTACGATGCGCCACAACCAGCCAGTACCCTCACGACATGGGGTGCATTGACCACAAGATTCTTCGTGATAGAAATAAGACAAGCGCAATAAAGCACGAACCATGCAACGTGTATCGTTCATCACGATCACCGCACCAGAACCCAACATGGATCCAGCCTTAGCGATGCTGTCGTAATCCATGGTGACATCCATCATTTGCGCACCAGGAATTACTGGCGCAGATGAACCACCAGGAATAACTGCCTTGATAGCTCTACCATCACGCATGCCACCAGCAAGCTTTAATAAATCTGCAAACGGTGTCCCCAAAGGAATTTCATAATTCCCAGGATGAACAACGTCACCAGAGATAGAGAAAATCTTTGTTCCGCCGTTATTGGGTTTGCCAAGCTCTAAATACGCTTGTCCACCAATAGCCATAATGAATGGCACAGCAGCAAAAGTCTCTGTGTTGTTAATTGTTGTTGGCTTGCCATATAAACCAAAACTAGCTGGGAATGGTGGCTTGAAGCGGGGCTGACCCTTCTTGCCTTCCAAAGACTCCAACAATGCGGTCTCTTCACCACAAATGTAGGCACCCCAACCTGGAGCTGCATGCAATTGGAAGTTGAAATCGATACCTAAAATTTTGTCACCCAAGAAACCAGCAGCACGAGCTTCTTCAAGAGCCTCTTCGAAACGGGTATACGTTTCCCAGATTTCACCGTGAATGTAGTTATATCCAGTGCTAATACCCATCGTATAAGCACCGATGATCATGCCTTCAATCAAAGCATGTGGGTTGTAACGCATGATGTCGCGGTCTTTAAAAGTACCAGGTTCACCTTCGTCGCTATTGCAAACTAAATATTTTTGACCAGGAAATTGACGTGGCATGAAACTCCACTTCAAACCTGTTGGGAAGCCTGCGCCTCCACGGCCACGCAATGACGATGCTTTTAATTCAGCAATGATTGCATCAGGAGAGACCTTCTCACCAATGATGCGACGCAATTGCTGATATCCGCCACGGCTTTCGTAATCTTTTAAACGCCAATTCTCACCATTTAAACCAGCAAGAATTAACGGCTTAATGTGTCGATCGTGCAAGCTGGTCATGCTGCATTCCCTTCTGCACGCAATTCAGTTAATAGCGCGTCAATCTTTTCTTTGCTCATGAAGCTGCACATACGTTTGTTATTAACCAACATCACAGGAGAATCACCGCATGCACCCATGCACTCACCCTCTTTTAGGGTGAAAGTTCCGCAAGAAGTGGTTTCATTAAAACCAATTCCCAATTGTTCTTTTAAGTATGTAGCAGCTGTCTCACCATGAGTTAACTGGCAAGGTAAGTTTGTACAAATCACTAATTTGTATTTACCAATTGGCTTGGTGTCATACATGTTGTAGAAAGTTGCCACTTCTTCAACAGCAATTGTAGGCATACCCAAAATTTGAGCGATAGTTTCGATAACCTCAGGAGATACCCAACCTACTTCGGTTTGGGCAGCAATGAGAGAGGCCATCACAGCAGATTGCTTTTGCTCTGAAGGGTACTTCGCGACATTGCGTGCAATATCTGCAAGAGTCTTGTCGGATAGTTGAAGAGTTGTTGTCATTAAATAATCCTTGGCACGCTCAATTAGCGGTCAATCTCCCCGAACACGATATCTTGAGTACCAATAATGGTTACGGCATCAGCCAACATGTGACCACGGGACATCTCATCCATAGCGGAGAGATGAACAAATCCTGGAGCACGAATCTTCATGCGGTATGGCTTGTTCGCTCCATCGGAAATCAGGTAAATACCAAACTCACCTTTTGGATGCTCTACAGCAGAGTAAGCCTCACCATCAGGAACGTGCATACCTTCAGTAAAGAGTTTGAAGTGATGAATCAATTCTTCCATATTGGTCTTCATATCCACACGCTTAGGTGGAGAGACTTTATGGTTATCGCTCATCACAGGACCTGAGTTTGCCTTCAACCAAGCCACGCACTGCTTAATAATGCGATTGGATTGACGCATTTCCTCCATGCGTACCAAGTAACGATCATAAGAATCGCCATTCACGCCCACAGGAATATCAAAATCTAACTGATCATAAGTTTCGTAAGGTTGCTTCTTACGTAGATCCCACTCGATTCCAGAACCACGCAACATTGGGCCAGTGAAACCAAGCTGCAAAGCACGCTCAGGCGTTACAACACCAATACCTACCAAGCGTTGCTTCCAAATACGGTTATCTGTCAATAAATTGCAGTACTCATCAACGTTTGCATCAAAGCGACCTGAAAATTCCTCAATGAAATCCAACAAGGAAACGCTACGATTTTCATTTAAACGTTTAATTGCTGAAGCACTACGAATCTTAGACTTGGAGTACTGAGCCATTTGCTCAGGCAAGTCACGATATACACCACCCGGACGGTAGTAAGCAGCATGCATACGCGCACCAGATACTGCTTCGTACATATCGAAGATATCTTCACGGTCACGGAATGCATACAAGAATACAGCCATGGCGCCAACGTCTAGACCATGACAACCAATCCACAAAAGGTGATTGAGTAAACGGGTTAACTCATCAAACATGACGCGGATATATTGCGCACGCAGTGGAACGTCAACTTGAAGCAATTTCTCAATGGCCATGACATAAGCATGTTCATTAGACATCATCGAAACGTAGTCAAGACGATCCATGTAGGGAACGTTTTGAATCCAGGTACGAGTCTCAGCTAACTTTTCTGTAGCGCGATGCAACAGGCCAATATGCGGATCAGCACGCTGAATCACTTCGCCGTCGAGCTCAAGAACCAAGCGCAATACACCGTGCGCGGCAGGATGCTGAGGTCCAAAATTGAGGGTGTAGTTCTTAATTTGTGCCATGACTTAGACCGGTTCTCCGTACTGAGCTTCCCGCACGATACGTGGAGTAATCTCACGAGCCTCAATCGTTACAGGCTGATATACAACACGCTTTAGCTCTGGGTCATAACGCATTTCTACGTTGCCAGAAATTGGGAAATCTTTTCTAAATGGATGACCGATGAAACCATAATCGGTCAAGATGCGACGCAAGTCTTCATGGCCATCAAACAAGATACCGTAAAGGTCAAATGCTTCACGTTCAAACCAGTTAGCTGATGCCCAAACTGGTGTTAATGAGGCAACCAATGGATAGCTGTCATCTGTAGCAAAAACGCGTACGCGTAGACGCCAGTTGTGGGCCAATGACAATAAATGGGTCGCTACGGCAAAACGTTGACCAGACCAAGCACCGTCACGGAATTCTTGGTAATCAACGCCACACAAATCAATCAATTGCTCGAATGCCAATGATGGGTCATCGCGCAAAAGCATTGCAGACTCAAGATATGTGTCCGCGTTGACAACTACAGTAACTTCGCCCAAAGCGATTTGAATGGATTGAGCACGCTTGCCCAAAACTTTTTCGAGGTTAGCTGCTAATTGAGTTAAGCGATCAGACATGTCTTATCCCTTGCGCGCAATAGTGCTTGTACGAGCGATCTTGGATTGCAATTGAATGATTCCATAGATCAGCGCTTCTGCAGTTGGTGGGCAGCCAGGCACATAAATATCTACCGGCACAATGCGGTCGCAACCGCGAACAACGGAATAGGAGTTATGGTAATAGCCACCACCATTAGCACAGGAACCCATGGAGATTACCCAGCGAGGCTCAGGCATTTGGTCATAAACTTTGCGTAATGCAGGTGCCATCTTGTTGCATAGCGTGCCAGCAACAATCATCAAGTCTGACTGACGTGGTGATGGGCGGAACACTACGCCAAAACGGTCTAGGTCATAACGAGATGCGCCAGCATGCATCATTTCCACAGCGCAGCAAGCCAAACCAAAGGTCATAGGCCATAAAGAGCCGTTGCGGGTCCAGTTGATTAACTGATCCGCAGTGGTAGTAACAAAACCTTCTTTGAGAACGCCTTCTAATGCCATATCTATCACTCCCAGTCGAGAGCGCCCTTTTTCCAGATATATACAAATCCCACGATAAATTCCAAAAGAAAAATCACCATGGAGGCGTAACCTAGCCAACCTATTTCACGAAGGGAAACACCCCAGGGAAATAGAAATGCTGTTTCTAGGTCGAATAAAATAAATAGGATGGCGATCAAGTAATAGCGCACATCGAATTTCATACGCGCATCTTCGAATGCCTCAAAACCACACTCGTATGGTGACAGCTTTTCAGCGTC
>CAIYZI010000144.1 GCA_903930665.1 uncultured beta proteobacterium | reverse complement strand
CTGTTGATCAGACCGTGCAAATTTTGCGAGGTCTTAAATCACGTTTTGAGGAGCACCACAGCGTTAAATATGCGGCAGCCGCTTTAGTTGCTGCTGCAGAACTTTCTGCGCGCTACATCAATGATCGCCACTTGCCTGATAAGGCTATTGACGTAATTGACGAGGCAGGGGCAGCGCAACGTATTTTGCCTAAGTCTAAGCAAAAGAAAACGATTGGTCGCCCAGAAATTGAGGAAATTGTTGCGAAGATTGCTCGTATACCGCCACAGTCAGTCACTGTTGATGATCGTAGTAAATTGCAAACCTTAGATCGTGATATTAAGAGTGTGGTGTTTGGTCAAGACCCTGCTATTGAGGCATTGGCTAGCGCTATCAAAATGACGCGTGCGGGCTTAGGTAAGATAGATCGTCCAATTGGTTCTTTTTTATTCTCCGGTCCAACTGGAGTAGGTAAGACCGAGGTAGCTAAACAGCTTGCCTATATTTTAGGGATTGAGTTATTACGCTTTGATATGTCCGAATACATGGAGCGTCACGCTGTTAGTCGCTTAATTGGAGCCCCTCCGGGTTATGTGGGCTTTGATCAAGGTGGATTGCTAACGGAAGCGGTAAATAAGAAGCCACATTGCGTCCTTTTGCTCGATGAAATCGAAAAGGCTCATCCGGATATTTTTAATATCTTGTTGCAGGTGATGGACCATGGCACTCTAACCGATAACAATGGTCGTAAGACGGACTTTCGAAATGTCATCATCATTATGACCACGAATGCTGGTGCTGAAGCCATGCAAAAGTCAACGATTGGCTTTACCAATGCGCGTGAATCTGGCGATGAGATGGCTGATATTAAAAAGTTCTTTACGCCCGAGTTCCGGAATCGTTTAGATGCAATCGTTTCTTTCAAGGCACTTGATGAAACTGTCATCATGCGTGTGGTAGATAAATTTTTAATGCAACTGGAAGAGCAGCTGCATGAGAAGAAGGTTGATGCTACTTTCAGTGCTGCCTTGCGTGCGCATTTGGCTAAGCATGGTTTTGATCCTTTAATGGGTGCACGTCCAATGCAGCGAATTATTCAAGATACTGTTCGTAAGGCTCTTGCTGATGAACTGCTTTTCGGGCGCTTGGCTCATGGTGGGCATGTGGCTGTCGATATTGATGCTGACGGCAAAGTGGTGTTGGAGTTTGATGTATCTACGACGCCAGGTAAGGCGCTTAAAGCAGATGTCTTGCCTGTTGAAGAAATATAAAGACTCAATTTTGACTTTAATAATCGCGTTTTAAAGAGATCACCACCTTCGGGTGGTTTTTTCTTGCACAATTGCAATGACTAATGAAAATTAGTGCTAAATTTAAGGCACAATTCACGGAGAAAAAAATGACTAAATTCACTCGTTTAGAGCATGATTTATTAGGAGACTCAGAAGTGCCCTCAGATGCTTATTGGGGGATACACACCTTGCGAGCAATTGAAAATTATCCGATAACAGGAATGGTTATTGGTAATTACGAAGATCTTATTAAAGCCTTAGCTTACGTTAAAGAGGCGGCTGCTAAAGCAAATTTAGAGTTGGGTCACTTAGAGCCCAAAAAAGCAGAAGCCATTATTGCTGCTTGCCATGAGATTGAATCTGGAAAACTTCATGATCAATTTGTTGTTGATGTCATCCAGGGCGGTGCTGGTACCTCTACCAATATGAATGCCAATGAAGTAATTGCTAATCGTGCTTTAGAGCTCATGGGTTATGAGAAGGGTGATTACTCAAAATTACATCCTATTAATGATGTCAATATGTCTCAAAGTACCAATGATGTGTACCCAACATCTTTGCGACTAGCAACTTGCCTTGCAATCCCCGCTCTATTGGAGGCGATGGCATCCTTAAGAAAATCTTTTGCTGATAAGGCTGAAGAATTTAAAGATATTCTCAAAATTGGTAGAACCCAATTACAAGACGCGGTACCCATGACTTTGGGTCAAGAGTTTTCCACTTATGCAGTGATGATTAAAGAAGATGAAGATCGTCTTAGAGAGGCCATCTCACTTATTGCTGAAATTAATTTGGGCGCCACTGCAATTGGTACTGGTATCAATACGGATGTACGGTATTCAAAATGCGCCATTAAGTATCTGCAGGATATTTCTGGAATTGAATTGATTGCCTCCCCAAATCTTATTGAAGCCACCCAGGACTGTGGTGCTTTTGTACAGCTATCTGGGGTCCTAAAGAGGGTTGCAGTGAAGCTTTCTAAGATCTGTAATGATCTTCGCCTTTTATCGAGCGGTCCTCAGGCGGGTTTAAATGAAATTCGTCTTCCTGCTCGTGCTGCTGGGTCTTCCATCATGCCTGGGAAGGTCAATCCTGTCATTCCCGAGGTTGTGAACCAAATTGCTTTTGAGGTTATCGGAAATGACGTGACCATTACGATGGCTGCCGAAGGTGGGCAATTGCAACTCAATGCCTTTGAGCCCATCATTGCCCATAGTCTATTTAAGAGTATTGAGCACCTCACGGCCGGCTGTAAAACATTAAAAACCCATTGCGTTGTTGGCATTACCGCTAACCGAGAGGTTCTGGCTGAGCGTGTCAGGACGTCAGCTGGACTGGCAACTGCCTTAAATCCTTATCTTGGCTATGAGAATGCAACCATGATTGCCAAGAGGGCGCTCCAAGAGAATTGTTCGGTCGCAGATTTAGTTTTAGAGCTTGGGTTAATGGACAAAGAAACTTTGGATAAAATCCTAAGTCCTGAAGTTCTCACTACCCCTGGTATTTTGTCGAAGTAAACAAGGATTAATATGAACTCTAAAAAATTAACAAACTTTATCCTTGGTGCAATGATTCTGGGGATCGTGAGCGGCTATTTTGTTTATGCTTTTGGCGCTGAATCTGGATTTGCAGCCGAGTATGTCAGTTACATATCCCTATTGACCGATATCTTCTTGCGTTTGATTAAGATGATCATTGCCCCCTTGGTATTCACGACCTTGGTGGTGGGAATTTCTCGTATGGGAGATGCTTCCACCATTGGGCGTGTGGGATTGAAAACCTTTGGTTGGTTTATAGCGATGTCAGTGGTGTCTTTATTGCTAGGCTTATTGATGGTAAATGTCCTGCATCCAGGGGTCGGTATTAATTTGCCATTACCAGAGCTCACAGCCAATACAGGGCTAAGTAAGAGCGGCCTCAATCTGCCAGATTTTGTTCGTCATATTTTCCCGAGCAGCATTGTGGATGCCATGGGAAAAAATGAGATTCTTCAGATCGTAGTATTTGCAATATTTTTTGGTGTTGCCGCCGGCAGTTTTGGTCAGCGTGCTGAAGAGCTCATTCGAAATCTCGATATGTTGTCCCATATCATGCTCAAGATTACAACGGCAGTGATGAAGTTTGCCCCAGTAGCAGTATTTGCCGCAGTCTCTTCCGTCATCGCTGAAAATGGCCTGGCTATCTTGCTTACCTATGGCAAGTTTATGCTGGCTTTTTATGGATCGATCTTGACGTTGTGGCTCGTTATCATTTTGATAAGCTCTCTCGTTCTCAAAAAACGGGCCTTCCATTTAGTGTCGATGTTGCGTCAACCTATCTTGCTGGCATTCACTACCGCCAGTTCTGAAGCTGCTTATCCAATGACGCTTGAGCAGGTAGAGCGATTTGGTTGCAAAAACAAGATTGCTTCATTTGTGTTGCCAGTTGGATATTCATTTAATCTTGATGGTTCCATGATGTACTGCTCTTTTGCCACTATCTTCATTGCTCAGGTGTATTCAATTGAAATGCCGATATCTCAGCAATTATTAATGCTATTAGTTTTGATGATTACTTCTAAGGGTATTGCTGGTGTTCCTCGCGCCTCATTGGTGGTGATTGCAGCAACCCTATCCCAATTTAATTTGCCTGAAGCGGGAGTTCTATTAATTTTGGGTGTCGACCATTTCCTGGATATGGCTCGCTCAGCTACCAACGTATTGGGAAATGGTCTGGCTACCGCAGTCATTTCTAAATGGGAAGGGGAGCTCGAGCATCAATGATGCTTTCAGAGTATTTCTTCTATTCTGGAAAAATAAACCACCTTTTTTGGTGGTTTATTTTTTGCCTTCAGTTTGCTTGAGAATGGCGTAAACCCCCAAAGGGGGTCATTTAATAATAAAATTCCCTCTCAAGTTCTGTTTCCATTTATTCAAGAAATTTTATTGCCCTTAATCTCTAATTAGCATGTCCTCATCATCATCAAACGAACTAGCAAAAGATACCTTAGGTGTTTTTGAATCCATCATTATGGGTATTGCTGGAACGGCGCCTGCTTTTAGTGTAGCTGTCACAAGTGCCGCTATTGTTGCCTCGGTTGGGGTGTTGTCAGTGGGAAGTATTTTTTATTGCGGCCTGATTATGTTTGGCATAACGCTGGCCTTTATTCACCTCAGCAAGATTCGACCTAATGCTGGAGCCGCTTATGCTTGGGTTGGCCATGTTTTTGGTCCCTATTGGGGTTTTTTTGCTGGGTGGGGTTTGCTAGTGGCCTCGATTTTTTTTATGGTGTCCGCTACGATTCCAGCAGCAAGCTCCACTTTGATATTGTTTGCACCCGACCGGGTTGACGATACTCGCCTTATTACTGCGATTGCTGCTTTATGGTTAACCGCAGTTTCTTTGATCGTAGGTCGCGGAATTAAGCATTCCAGCTTCATGCAGCTCACCTTGACACTTTTTGAATCTGTCATTTTGATGGTGCTGATTGTTGCAGGTTTGATCAGTTATTGGACTCACCCAGCCCATTCACCATCTATTGTTTGGGTTTCGCCACTTTCCTTTTCTCCGCAATTATTTGCCACTGGTGCTCTTACTGCCATCTTCTTTTTTTGGGGATGGGATGTCACCATGAATTTAAGTGAGGAAAGCAAGGGTGATGTAAAAAATGCCGTAGGTGCTGCGGGTCAGGGTGCCTTTTGGTCAGTACTAAATATGATGCTGTTTTTTGTATTGATGATGGTGGTTGTCTTGATGGTATTGAGCGATAGTGAAATTGCTGATTCAGGCACCAATGTTCTATTCGCGATTGCTAATAAATTATTTCCAACCCCCTGGAATTACTTGGCTGTCTTTTGCACAATATTTAGCACTGTGGGTACGATAGAGACTCAGATTCTTCAGTTCAGCCGCAGCATGTTTGCGATGGCGCGTGACGGTATGTTGCACCCGATTTATGCGCGAGTGCATGATGAATGGAAAACCCCTTGGGTAGCCACTTTTGTCATTTGGTTTTTGGGAGTATTTTTGCTATTTAGCTCTTCCTTTATGCCTTCAGTAAAAGCGATTCTTTCAAGCTCAATATTGGCTATTGGATTTCAGATTTGTTTTTATATGAGCTTGGCGGGATTTGCATGCGCATGGCATTATCGGTACAAGCTTAAAAGTGGTCTTAGTGCGGCCTTGGGTTATGTGGTTTGGCCGGCATTCTCTGGAGCATTTATGGTATTTGTTGCCGTGTACAGCATCCCCACTTTTGATTCTTTTACGATCATGATGGGGGTGGGTGGTTTATTGCTTGGCTTTTTACCCTTGGTTCTTAATCGAAAAAGACTACCGCAATCTTAGTTGCGCTTGAGTTTTTTAACGGCGGCCGGTACTTCCGAAGCCTCCTGCACCACGGCTGCTTTCCGTAAACTCTTCAACGACCTTGAGTTCTACTTGTTGAATTGGCATCACTACTAGCTGCGCCAAACGTTCCATCGGCTCGAGTTTAAATGGGGTGCTACCGCGGTTCCATGTGCTCACCATCAATTGACCTTGGTAATCGGAATCTATTAGCCCCACTAAGTTACCAAGAACGATCCCATGCTTATGTCCTAAGCCAGAACGGGGTAATATGAATGCGGCATAACGTGGATTTTCTACGTAAATTGCCAAGCCTGTTGGTACCAATACTGTTTGTCCTGGTGCAATCTCTAGAGCCTCATCAATGCAGGCGCGTAAATCTAGGCCTGCACTTCCTGGTGTGCCATAAGCTGGTAGCTGTGAACGCATACGTTCATCGAGAATCTTGACTTGTAGTGATTGCATCGGGTTTCCTATGGCAAAAATAATTAGATCTTTTTAGCGACGATCTGAATGAGTTGGCGCGCTAGCTGTAGTTTTTCAGCCTTGGCAGTTTTTTTGCTGCCACGTTCATCGATAATCAGCAGTTGATTAAGGTCGCTACCAAATGTTTCATGACCAATATTGCCTACGATCATGGGAATGCCTTTGCGTTTGCGCTTCTCATTTGCGTGAACTTCTAAATCGGTAGATTCAGCGGCAAAACCAACACAATAGGGAATGGGTTTACCGGCTTTTGTCTTTACGGTTTTGGCAACGTCAAGCAAGATATCTGGGTTGGCAATAAATTCCAGAGCAGGAGTTTTATTACCTTGACGCTTAATTTTTTCTTTAGAGGGTTTGGCAATACCCCAGTCAGCAACAGCAGCTACCGCAAAGAAAATATCGTAATCAGTAGATTGCAAAGTTGCAGCATGCATCTCTTTAGCACTGACAACATTCGTACGAGTAATTTTTCCGGTTGCGGCTAAAGGGGTCTCTAAATGACATGGTCCTGCTATTAATTGAACTTCTGCGCCAGCTTCAATTGCGGCTCGCGCAATGGCAAATCCCATCTTGCCAGAGCTATGATTGGTAATACCTCGCACAGGGTCAATAGCTTCGAAGGTCGGTCCTGCAGTAATTAAGACTTTTTTGCCGGCTAATAGCTTTTTCTGAAAGAAGGCAATTAACTGATCGGTTATTTCTGTTGGTTCAAGCATTCTGCCCATACCAGTTTCACCACAAGCCTGAAAGCCGCTGGCAGGGCCAAGTAATCCAACCCCATCTTCTTGAAGTCCTATTGCACTGCGCTGAGTTGCCGCATGCTCCCACATCTGTCGATTCATGGCAGGTGCGAGAAGCAATGGACAGTCGCGAGCTAAGCATAGGGTGCTTAGCAAATCATCTGCTAAACCTAAAGAAAGTTTTGCCATTAAATCAGCGCTTGCGGGCGCAATCAGAATCGCATCGGCAGATCTTGAGAGATCAATATGCGCCATGTTGTTGGGTATTCTGGCATCCCACTGGCTTACATAAACAGGGTTTCCGGTCAAAGCTTGCATGGTTACGGGCGTAACAAATTGTTGAGCTGCCCCAGTCATTACCACTTGTACTGAAGCACCTTCTTGCATCAAGAGGCGCGCCAATTCAGGGGTTTTATAAGCAGCTATTCCACCAGAAACACCCAGAACGATTTTCTTATTTAAAAGTGATTGCATGGCCAAAGCTTAACGGGGTTAGGTGGATTTGCCAAATGACTTTCGCAATTCTCCAAAGATAATCAGAGCTGCTCCAAGGCAAATAGCGCTATCTGCAAGATTGAATGCTGGCCAGTGCCATTTCCCATAGTGGAAATCAATAAAGTCGACTACAGCGCCATACATGATCCGATCTAAAACATTACCTAAGGCTCCGCCGAGAATTAAACTCAAAGCACAGGAAAGTAATTTATCGGTTTGGTTTTTGCGAAGTAGCCAAACAATATAGCCGGCTGCCCCAAGCCCTAAAACAGTAAAGAACCAGCGTTGCCATCCAGATCCCTGTGCTAAAAAAGAAAAAGCAGCACCTGGATTAAATAGAAGCAACCAATTCATAAAAGGGAATACTTCATCAGGCATCCCTAGCTGTAAATTTTTTAAGGCAGACCACTTACTTAATTGATCAAGTAAGAGAACTACAGTTGCGATAGACATTGATCTCATAAATGAGAGATTACGTGATGTATTCATTATGCAAATGAACGCTTTTCAGGGGCGCCAAAAAGATTGCCAATACAGCGACCACATAATTCTGGATGATCAGCGTTAACTCCAACATCTTCTGTGTGATGCCAGCAGCGACCGCATTTTTTAAACTGGCTGCCGCGTACAAGCACCTCTAATCCCTCTTTGCTAAGTTCAACTTTAGCGCTGGAGGTAATCGTTACAAATCGTAAGTCATTACCTAGGGCATTGAGCAAGGCAAAGTCAGATTCAGGTAATTTGAGGGTCAGTTCAGCCTGAAGAGATGAGCCTACATTGCCAGCTGCGCGTTCGACCTCAATAGCTTTAGTCACTTCCGAGCGAATTTCTCTAATGCGATCCCAGTTTGCAATTAACTTTTGTGCTTGAGCGATTTCTGGGAAGGTACCAAATTCTTCCATAAAGATGGAAGGAGCTACCGCTTGAGCGCCATGTGGGAGGGATTGCCATGCTTCCTCTGCAGTAAAGGATAGGAAAGGAGCCAGCCATTTCAAAAGATTGCGAGTAATGTGAAAGAGTGCGTTTTGCGCAGCGCGACGATCCGCTGAGTCTGGCGCGCTGGTGTAGAGGCGATCTTTTAGGATATCCAAATAGAAGCCACCCAAATCTTCGGAGCAAAAAGTTAGCATACGAGAAACGGCAGGATGAAATTCATAAGTCTTGTAATGCGCTTCAATCTCGCCTTGCAATTGATTTGCCAATGCCACAGCGTAGCGGTCAATTTCAAGCCACTGATCTGTAGGCAGAGTATGTTTGCTTGGATCAAAATCAGAAAGATTTGCCAACAGAAAGCGCAAAGTATTTCTAATGCGACGATAGCTTTCCACAACCCGTTTCAAGATTTCATCGGAAATAGTCATCTCTCCCGAATAGTCGGTTGAGGCAACCCATAAGCGAATAATTTCAGCACCTAACTTATCAGCTACTTGCTGTGGGGCAATTACATTACCCACAGATTTACTCATCTTGCGCCCTTGGCCGTCGACGGTGAATCCATGGGTAAGGAGCGCTTTGTATGGCGGTTTGCCATCGAGCATGGAGCCGGTCAATAAAGAGGAGTGGAACCAACCGCGATGTTGATCTGAGCCTTCAAGATATAAGTCGGCCAATCGACCGTTAGGAGTTTGGGATTCCGCTGTGAAAAGTTCATTGCGATGGGATCCACGGATAACATGCCAATGGGTTGTGCCGGAATCAAACCAGACATCCAAGGTATCGCGATTTTTCTCGTACTGAGAAGCTTCTTCGCCGAGCAACTCGCTCACCTCTAATTTTTGCCAAGCTTCAATGCCATTTGTTTCAACACGTTTCGCAACTTCTTCCAGTAGTTCAACTGTGCGGGGATGAGGTTCACCACTTTCTTTATGAACTAGGAAAGCCATTGGGACACCCCATTGGCGTTGGCGCGATAAAGTCCAGTCTGGACGATTGGCGATCATGCTGTGCAAGCGCTGTTTACCCCATGCTGGAAAGAATTCGGTATTTTCAATTCCGGCCAGCGCAGTTTCGCGAAGGCTAGTTTTGCCATCATTGGGCTTTTTATCCATGCTGGCAAACCATTGCGAAGTCGCGCGATAAATAATGGGTGATTTATGACGCCAGCAATGCATATAAGAGTGGGTATAGGTTTTATCTCTTAATAAGCTGCCAGCTTCACGCATTGCTTCAACAATTTTTGGATTGGCCTTCCAAATGTACTCATTAGCAAATAAAGGCAACCAAGATGCATATACGCCATTACCCATGACAGGGTTGAGGATGTCTTTATCGGCCAATTGATGTGCTTTGCAAGACTTAAAGTCTTCCTCGCCATAAGCTGGTGCTGAGTGAACTACGCCTGTACCGGTATCAAGCGTGACATATTCAGCGGGATAGATTGGTGAGAGGCGACGATAGCCTTCATCCAGATTTGCTAGGGGGTGCCAGAAGGAGATATTGGCGAGTTGACTACCTTGGCAGGTAGCGATCACTTTGCCTTCTAAACCGTAATCTTCAAGACAAGTTTCTATGCGATCCTTTGCGAGGATGAGTAATTTTTCGCCGGTATCGACTAAGGCATAAGTGAGTTCGGGGTGTACATTCAATGCTTGGTTGGCAGGTATGGTCCATGGAGTCGTTGTCCAGATCACAATCATTCCAGGCTTGTGTGGAATTTCGCTCAAACCAAATGCAGTAGCTAATTGTGGCCGTTGCGCATCATCAAACGCAAAACCAACGTCAACAGTAGGGTCAGTTTTATCTTGATACTCGACTTCGGCTTCAGCCAAAGCGGAGCCGCAATCAAAACACCAATTGACGGGCTTCAAGCCACGGAAGACATAGCCCTTCTCCCAAATTTTTCCAAGTGCGCGAATCTCGTCTGCCTCATTGCGAAAGTTCATAGTGAGGTAGGGATTATTCCAATCGCCTAAAACACCAAGCCGCTCAAAATCTTTTTTCTGTTTATCGACTTGTACCTGGGCATATGCACGAGCTTTTGCTTGTACTTCAGCAGTTGCAAGATTTTTACCAAATTGTTTTTCAATTTGAATTTCAATAGGCATGCCATGGCAATCCCAGCCAGGTACATAGACTGAATCAAAGCCCATGAACCAGCGGGACTTCACAATCATGTCTTTCAGAATTTTATTTACCGCATGACCAATATGAATATCCCCGTTTGCATAAGGAGGGCCATCATGCAAAATGAACTTTGGTTTATTGGCATGCGCTTCACGAATCTTTTCGTAAAGCTTATTTTTTTGCCATTGCTCTACCCATTGCGGTTCACGCTTAGGTAGGTCGCCCCGCATCGGGAAAGATGTCTCTAGAAGATTGACGGGATATGAGTTAGATTTTTCAGACATAGACTTTTTTCTGGAAATAATTTCTGGCATGCTTTGCATCCGCTGCAATAGCTTGTGTGAGTGTGTCGAGGTCTGAGTATTTCTCCTCGTCACGAATTTTTTCTAAGAGTTCTACGGTAATAATTTTTCCATAGACTTCTTGCTTGTAATCGAAGATGTGTGTTTCAAGTAACACGCGTCCCGCATCTTCCACTGTTGGTCTAACACCAAGACTAGCTACCGCCGGCAGTGGATGTTCGCTCAACCCTATGACTTGCGCTGTAAAGATTCCGCTAGTGGCGGGCTTGCGATGATGAAGGTGATTTGCAACTGCTAAATTTAAAGTTGGAAAGCCGAGTTCACGCCCCAGTTTTTGTCCATGAATGACATGTCCAGAGATGCCATACGGTCGACCCAATAATTTGCTCGCTTGTGCCATATCTCCATTTGCAAGCGCAGTGCGTAATGCTGAGCTGGAGATGCGCTCACCATCTTCTAAAACCGTTTGAATACTAGAAACTTCAAAGCCATATTTTTTACCGGCTGCCTGCAGACTTGCAAAGTTACCAGCGCGTTTTGCGCCGTAACAAAAATCATCGCCAATTAAAATCCATTTTGCGTTAAGGCGTTTTACGAGAATTTCAGAAACAAACTCTTCCGGTGAGAGGCGAGCAAAAGCCGCATTAAAGTGCTCGACCACGATACGATCAATGCCAATTTTTGCAAAAGCGGCTAGCTTATCGCGAAGATTTAAGATGCGAGGTGGCGCTTGCTCTGGTGAGAAAAATTCCTTGGGGTGGGGCTCAAAAGTCATAACGCAACTTGCTAAGCTGCGTTCTTTAGCGCCATTCTGAAGTTGTTTGAGCAGGGCGTCATGACCCCTGTGCACGCCATCGAAGTTACCGATGGTTAAGGCACAAGCTGGTCCTGCGGAAAACTGGGTGCGGCCACGGAATACGTTCACTAATCGCTTTCAGGGTAGCCTTGAATTATATTGTGGGCATGCTCACCATCGTCACCTTAATCTCAGACCGTGGCTCAAATTTCGAGGCCATCGTCAAAACTGCCCAAAATGAGCAGTGGCCAGTCCGATTTGCTGGGGTCATTGCCAACCATTTAACGGCCAAAGGCCTTGATTTTGCTAGGTCTCAAGGTATTCCTACCTATGTAATTGAGCATCTAGGACACCCCACTCGCGAATCTTTTGATGCTGCCCTCATTGAACAAATCGATGCCTTAGGGGCGGATTTGGTGGTTCTAGCGGGATTTATGAGGATTTTGACCCCAGGCTTTATTCGCCATTTCGCGGGTCGTTTAATCAATATCCATCCCGCTTTGCTCCCCGCTTTTCCTGGCCTTCATACTCATAAACGCGCTTTAGAGGCTGGTGTGACCGAACATGGGGCAACAGTCCATTTTGTTACCGAGGGTGTTGATGAGGGTCCAATCATCTGCCAGGGCACGGTTCCGGTGCATAAGGATGATGATGTAGAGGCTTTAGCAGCCCGTGTTTTGGCGATTGAACATCAAATTTACCCAAGAGCCGTAAAATGGTTCCTTGATGGACGATTGCGAATAGAAGGTAATCAAGTGAAGTTACAACCCCCAGAGTCGCAATTATTTAAATTATGAGTAAAGAACGTTCATCCCGCGGAGCCTTTGCTGGCTCCAAATCTGGTACCAGATTAGCCCCCCATAAAAGTTATGCCGCGAAAACAAAAGATCCTTTGCGCCGTCCAGAGCGACGCAATGCAAGTGGCAACCTGATTGCACCAGTTGGCCAAAAGAATTTCTCTAATGCCAAGGCATTACCACAGCATGCTATTCATTTAGAGCGTTTACTTCCCGAGTTACTCAGTTTTGAGCAGCCAGCGGATCGTGTAGTGAGTCGCTATTTCCGCTCTGAGCCACAGCTTGGCAATCGCGATCGGGCTTTAATTGCCGAGAGCGCTTTTGCCATCTTGCGTCGTAAAAATGAAATGTCCCAGCTAGCGGTAAGTGGCGAAGGCTCTCAAGCTAGACGCTTAGCGCTATTGGGTTTGATGTCTGCTTTGTCTGAAGGCGGACTTGGTTCTGCTAACCGCGCAGAGAGCGCTATCGCTGACTTAGCGCACGTTCTCAAGTCCGGCGAATATGAATGGCTTCAGCATGTGACCAAGGTAGATCCAGAATCCCTTAATCCATTAGTGAGAAATAATTTACCTGAGTGGTTATGGGATGCATTTGGAAAATATCCTGGCGTAGAAACCCGCGAGGCATTAGCAAAATCTTTAATGCATCCGGCGCTTTTGGATTTGCGTGCCAACACCATGAAAACTACTCGTGAGCAGTTGCTTGCTGAGATGAACGCGCTTGGTGGACGTTATCAAGCTATACCTACGCCATATGCACCCGATGGTGTGCGCATTATGGGTAAGCCTGCCTTACAAAATACCGTTGGCTTTAAAGCGGGGATGTTTGAGGTTCAAGATGAAGGAAGTCAGCTTTTAGCCTATTTACTTGCGCCTAAACGGGGTGAGATGGTGGTGGACTTCTGCGCTGGTGCCGGTGGCAAAACTTTAGCGATTGGTGCCCTTATGCGCTCTACAGGGCGTTTATATGCCTTGGATACATCAGAGCGTCGTTTAGCCAATTTAAAGCCACGACAAGCTCGTAGCGGTCTCTCAAATGTACATCCTGTGTGGATTGATAGCGAGAATGATGCCAAGATCAAGCGTTTAGCGGGCAAGATTGATAGAGTCTTGGTGGATGCCCCTTGTACTGGTATGGGTACTTTGCGTCGCAACCCGGACCTCAAATGGCGCCAAACCCCTGCTGGGGTCTTGGAGCTCAATCAGAAGCAGGCCAATATTTTGGCGTCTGCTAGCCGCCTGTTGAAGCCAGGCGGTCGCTTGGTTTATGCCACTTGCAGCTTATTACCTCAGGAAAATCAAGATATTGCAGAAGATTTCTTGACTAAGCACCCTGATTTTGAGGCTGTTCCAGCGGCCCAAGTACTTCAGTCGCTCTTCCCTAAAGATAAGATGCCGCTCGGGTGCAGTCCAGATAATCCTTGGTGGCAGTTATGGCCTCATATTCATGGTACAGATGGCTTTTTTGGAGCAGTTTTCCAGAAAAAAGCAGCTACTAAGGAGTTAAAGGAGTCTAAAGAAGCTCTCAAAGAAGTGCCAAAAAAGAAGGAAACTAAAAAAGACTAGAAAGCTCTAAAATAGGGGGTTATCACAACTTAGGGATCCCCCTTGAATACAGCTTCTGGTTTTGATTTGTTCCTTAACTGGCTTTCCAATGGCTATTTAAATTGGGCTTGGTGGCAAATCGCTATCTTCACCTTAGTAGTTACTCATGTCACCATTGCTGGTGTAACCATTTTCTTGCATCGCTGCCAAGCGCACCGCGCTTTAGAGTTGCATCCCATCATGTCCCATTTTTTCCGTTTTTGGCTTTGGCTAACAACGGGGATGGTGACCAAAGAGTGGGCAGCCGTGCATCGCAAGCATCACGCTAAATGCGAAACAGTTGACGATCCTCATAGCCCGCAGGTTCTTGGAATCAATACCGTGCTTTCTCGTGGTGCTGAACTCTATAAAAAAGAGACGGCTAATCAAGAGACCTTGATGAAGTTTGGCCACGGCACTCCTGATGATTGGATCGAGCGCAATATCTATTCAAAATTTTCATGGCAGGGTGTTGCCCTAATGCTCATTATTGATGTGGTTTTGTTTGGCGCTATTGGCCTCAAAGTTTGGGCTGTTCAAATG
>CAIYZI010000143.1 GCA_903930665.1 uncultured beta proteobacterium | reverse complement strand
TAGCCGATGGAGCCGCGGTAGTTGCACCATAAGTCTTCCGCAGTCAGTTGATCGCCTTTGCGCTGGTCGCTCATCCAAACCTTGCAGAAACTCCGGTCCGTCCCCGGAGCAATACGCCATTCGAAGCGGAAATGATACCAGTGTCCTAGTTGAATCTTCTTTTCGCTGGATCGGGCTCCAGCGGATTCAGCACGATGGCCACCTTTATATGTTCCCCAACTGAAGCCGACTGAAATCACATCCCGGGTGCCTTGTTTCACCCATAAAGCCATGGGCGGCGGTATCGGGACTCCCTGATGCCATTGATGTAAAAGACACCAGGCGCTGCCGCCGTCCGGACGCTTCAGATCTATCGGAGTAAAAGCCGGATGGAGTTTCAAGCTGAAATCAGACACGTAGGTTTTATCAAAGTTTTCAATCGTCAGATAGTGTTCGGTTCGGGCCTTGGGATCAGTCCGCAGTTGCGGGCCCAATACATATTGCATCGCATCGCCACCGCCGGGCAAGCCGGAGGGCACCAGGGAATATCGCGGAACCTGGGTCAGACTTTTGCCCTCTTCCTTGGGATAGGGCAGCATCTGTCCCGCCAAGCTAGGGCTGGCTTTGTAGCCTTTGCCAGCCATGTGGCCGTTGTCTTGCAGTTGGAAATCTGGCGCCGCAAAATCCCATTTAAGCAGACAGGTGTCCGTGGGTTTTATCGGAACCGGAGCCACCCGGGGCGTTGCTGGCACGAGCAGATACATTCGCCCGTTGATATCTTTCATTTCATCCTGACTGGGAGAATCAGCTTCTTGCGCCCGCGCGATCAGGCTATCCGCTCGCGCTAGTGGCAGGATTGAGAAGTTACTAATGACAATCCCCACCAGTAGCTCAATCAAGGTGAATCCGAAAACACGCTGGGGCACTCGGTGTTTTGGTTTCATGCGTAATATTTATCAATGGACCATGACAACTCAATACCACGAACGAGGTATTTCCACAAAATGGCATCCGGTTATTTGGAACCGAGCCGAAAAGCAACTCGGAAAACCGGCCGCAACCAACTCAAAACAACAGTATTATTCGCAGTGGATGTTATACTTCACCGAGCTTAATCCATCTGCCGTCGCAGTCAGTTGAATCAAGCCCGGCTTTGGGGACGACTGGATTATGACTTGAGCGAGGCCGCAAAAAACTTTTCGCTGGCTGGCTTGGTCGGCTTCGTGACTGCTCGGATCGCCATTGCCCACGCCGATGATTTTCCCTGGCCCGCTTACGTTAAAATGAACCAGATTATCCGCGATGGGAACAACCCGGCCTTGTGCGTCCACCACCGAAACTTCCACGATGCTCAAATCTTTGCCGTCCGCCTTGATGAGGGTGCGGTCTGCCGATAGCCGAATAGCCGCCGGAGCGCCGGTTGTTTCCATTATTGTCGTCGTGATAAGTTTGCCGTCAGCATTGAACCCTTTGGCCTCCAAAAGGCCCGGGGCATAAACAACGTCCCAATCCAAAAATTGGTTTGGCAGCATGGTTTGCCGGCCAAGACTTTTCCCATTAAGAAATAATTCCACCTGCTTGCAGTTGCTGAAAACGCGCACGGGGATGGTCTGACCAATTTTATCCGGCCAATTCCAGTGCGGCATGATGTGTAATACCGGCTTGTCTGTCCACCAAGCCTGATAGTAGTAATAAACGTCTTTTGGGAAACCGCACACGTCGAGCAGGCCAAAATGCGAATTGATGCATGGCCATTTGTAAGGCGTGGGTTCACCGCGATAGTCAAATCCCGTCCAGATGAATCCGCCGCTGGTGAAGAGGTTGGTCGCGTAATATGGCCACCAATGCCACGCCCGTTCCAAACCATTGCTGCCGTAGGCCGATTGATAGCCATTTGTCGGGTCATCCGCGTAAATTCCCCGCGTGAAGCGCGTGCTGGCAGTTTCGGTTCCAATGCAAGACTTGGTTGGAAATGCCTGCCGAAACGAATCAATCCGTTTGGTTCCGTAATTAAAACCCTGAATATCCACGACCGTGGACATGCCTTTCCCCCAGCCGCTGTTCATGGCCACTG
>CAIYZI010000142.1 GCA_903930665.1 uncultured beta proteobacterium | reverse complement strand
TTTGGTTGTTGAATTTCGTCGGATTTTTACTGGTTTGGTTACCGCTCGCAAATTGGCATCTGTTTAAATTTTAGATGATGCGCTAACTGTAATACGTGTAGGTAAGTCAGGATAGGTATTGCGGATTGTCTTTCGGATTTCCTGAATAGAAAGCGGTTGTTATTGAAGCATGTATGTGGAGTTACCAGGGTTTAGTGGACAGGGATAGAATCTAAATCTGTCAGTGGAGGTCCATTCCATGTCCAAAACCAAAAGTCCCAGTAAAACAAAGCAAGCTTACCAATTTATTGAAGCGCATAGTGATGAGTTTAGTATTAAATCTATGTGTGATGCTCTCGGGGTAGCTCGTGCTGGATATTATGCTTGGCTTGATCACCCAGTATCAGATCGTGCTCAAGAAGACGCACGACTACTTAAGTTGATTCGAGCGTCCTTTACCGCAAGCCATGGGATTTACGGAGCACCAAGGATTTTTCTAGACTTGCGTGAGCGCGGAGAGACTTGTAGCAAGCATAGAATTTCGCGCCTAATGCGGGAAAATGGTTTGCAGGCATTGCATGGGTACCGCATTCGACATGTGCCAGTATCGAAGGCTCCTGCGCTAATTCCGAACCTGCTGCAGCGTCAATTTACGGTATCGCGACGGAATGAGGCATGGGCGACGGACATCACCTACATTCGAACTTGGCAAGGCTGGCTTTACCTTGCAGTGGTGATGGATCTGTTTTCAAGAAAAATAGTCGGTTGGGCGGTCAAGTCGACAATTCACCAAGAATTGATTCTTGAAGCGATTACCAAAGCAGTACGATCACGCCGTCCTCGAAACACCTTGATCCACTCTGATCAGGGCAGCCAGTATAGCGGTGATGCGTGGCGACGATATTGCAAGGCAAATCATCTTGAACCGAGCATGAGCAGGAAAGGGAACTGTTGGGACAACGCAGTGATAGAATCGTTCTTCAGCAGCCTAAAAAAAGAACGAATTAAGAAACGGTTTTATGCCGACCGGGAAACTGCCATTCAGGATTTATCCGATTATATTGAGAACTTCTACAATTCAGTTCGCCGGCATAGTTATCTTGGGGGTATTAGCCCAAACCAATTTGAGGATGCACATCGCAGACGAAAATGAGCCTGTCCACTAAACCCTGGTAACTCCAAATTAGAAGTGGCTTAGAATTTCCGTCATCATTTGGATGATAATGCAGATCGGATTCATTGTTATTTTCGTTTACATCTGGCGAAGCATTTTTTAACCTAGAGATATCTCTAAACAGCCAAAACAAAAGAGCCAAAAAATACATTATGGGTGCTTGGACAAATTGTTCACGGCTTGTTATATTCATTGCCGTGAATGCATAAAGCGACCATGCAATAATCCACGCAACAAAAAAAGCAGCAATAGTGCCTTTTTTAGTCTCTCCAGTAAATTTTCGGACAAGGCGCATAATTAGGAAAGTCCCCACCAATGCACCTAAAATTTGGCCAATAAAAGCGCCGATTGACCTCATAATTAAGTCCCTTCCGAAGATCGAAAAGTTTGCGTTGTAGTTAAATATAACCTTTTATTCTGTTTCAGTAAATGTCGTTGAGGTGTAAGCGCCTCATCTGAACCGTCTGGACGCTAGCGTTAAAAACCTTCAAAGTAGTTCCCGTTAGATTTTAGCGGGAGCTACCTTGGAATTACTAGATACATTGGCTCGCAGAAGGCGGCGCCGTAACTTTACCCCGGAAT
>CAIYZI010000141.1 GCA_903930665.1 uncultured beta proteobacterium | reverse complement strand
GCTCCTAGTCATCAGGCACGGTTACGCAGGCGAAGAGTCCGACGAAGAAGACATCGATCGCAAGCTCACGCCTGAAGGACGAGAGGATGTTATCGCGCTCGCTGCTTGGATGGATAAGTTTCAAGAAATTCCGAGCTGCATCTATACTAGCCCTCGTGTCCGATGTATTGAGACGGCCGAGATTCTACGCAAAGAGCTCGGCCTTCCCAAGGTAGAGGTTGAGGACGGGCTTGGTCCTGACAAGGGTAACGCGCTCGCTCAAGTTGTGAAGCGGCTGGCTTCTAATAAGGGCTTGAAGCGCGTTGCCATCGTCTCGAATCACGAAACCATCGACAAGGGTCTTCGGGCTCTCGACGTCATTGAACATGAGCTTGAGTTTGACCGCATGGCCATGGCAGAGCTGCGCATCCTTGATGTGAAGCGGAAGTCGGGAAAGTGGGACGAGAAGCTCCGTGTGTTGCCGTCCGATCTCGGTGGCGAAGACCGTTACTAGCGCTTGAGCTTTGCACGTATGAACCGGCCATTCATCATGGTCGGCGCTTCTCTATTTCGCCATTACCAAGAGCGGTGGCGCGAGATAGAACAGGACTTTTTCGGTGACCCACGGATGATTGAGCTCATGCGAAGAGCTCTCAGACGAGAGGTCAAAGCACTCGCCACATCTGGCGTCATGGCTAAAGCGGATCCACGTGCTGAAGACGCGGGCTCTTACCTTATTCCTATTGAACCGTAACAACTAGCCGACAGAGCACGGGACTCTGCCGGATTGGTCACACTCCCGCACGCGCCTAGTGGACTGCCATTCTAGGGGCAACGCGAAACGGCTGTACGCGGCAACTTGCCGTGATGAAGATACGTCATGCCTGGTTTGATCGTTGGTGGTATTCGTGCGCCTGAAGGCGAAGGTTCTGGCGGTGCGTCATCTGTTGCGGGTCTGACTCCGGAGCTCGAGAAGCTCTTGGAGGATAAGGCTGCCGATATTGCAAACCGCACGTTTGATGCTCGCAAGGCTCGGATTGAGAAGGAACTAAAGAAGCAGCATCAGGACCAGATCGATGCGCTTCGAGCAGAGCTTACGGCCTCGCAAAAGCAGGCCAGCAGCGGCGGAAAGAGCCGCCCTCGAGAGGAGGAGGGCACATCTCAGACTGAGATCGAACTGAACACTCTCAAGCAAACGTTGGAGAACTTCAAGCGTCAGAGCGAAGAGGATCGCCGGGAGCTACAGCGCACGCAGGAGCTTCGCAAGCGCGATACGCTTCGCCAGACGGTAGTGGCTCAACTTCATTCGCTTGGCGCGAACCCAGGGCTTGTGCCGATGGCGCTGAACCATCTGCTTGCAGAAGGCCTTGTCGCGATTGAAGGCGACGAAGGTGCATACAGCATGGTTTTCCGCGATGGCGGCCGTGACCTTGACCTGAACCGCGGGCTTTCGAATTGGCTTAAGACCGACAACATCGGCAAACAGATTATGCCTGTAAAGGCTACAAGTGGAAGTGGCACTCGGGCCACCTCGCTAACGGGCGACCGCCCACTTTCTCAGAATGAAAAAGAACAACTGCTCACGCAAGGCATCTTCGAAGCGTTGCGAGCAGGACGGTAACACGGCTTCGCGTAGACTCGCATGGTGCGTAAGCGCTAAGCCCATAAGTGAAAATAGGTAGACTATGTCCGGCGAAAATCTGATTGCACTTGGGCCTGCACTCTCGCAGATGCTTGGCGATACGCTGTATCCTCAGTGGAACCGCTCCGCGCAGTTCCTCAACCTCATCAACTCGTTCGGCGGCGTCTCGGCTGGCGCTGGTAAGAACGTGTCTTTCCCCGTGCAGTTCACGGGCACTACGGCTCAGACGGTTGCGGACGGCTCGGACGTCCCCTCGACTGAGTACAACCAGGACAACAACGTCCCCGCGACGTTCCAGTGGGCGAACTACCGTTCGAGCTTCCAGGTTTCGGAAACCGAGGTCGATGCGGCCATTGGTTCGGAAGCCACGCCTGATAAGCTTCGCCAGATTTTCGCGGACCGAGTGGAAGGTTCGGCCGCTCAGATCGCAAGCGCGATCGAAAAGGATCTCCTCACTGGCACCGGCATGGATGCCAGCGGTAACCCTACGATTATCGGTATCTACAACGCCCTCGTGAGCTCTGGCGTCTACGCCGGGATCAACACGGCGACCTATTCGGAGTGGGCATCGAACATCCTCGCTAACGGCGGTGTTGCCCGCGCGCTCACGTCGGATCTTCTCGAGCAGGCGGACGCGAACGTGTTCAACGCCAGCAACGAGGACTGGGGCATGCTCATCTCGACTGCGAACGTCACGCGCAAGTACGCGCAGATCTTCGGACCCAGCTCGACGGGCACCCCGCTTCAGCGCATCAACGATCAGAACGCGTACAACGTCGGTATGCCGAACGACGGCGGCATGCAGCAGGCGAATCTCTC
>CAIYZI010000140.1 GCA_903930665.1 uncultured beta proteobacterium | reverse complement strand
TTTAAGAGAAATTCCTTGATAGCCAGAGATGGATCCAGAGCTGGTAATACCTCCGCCCAAACTTGACTGCTTAATAAGCAGAGCCGCATTGCTACCCAAAAGGCTAAATGCAGAGTTTCCAACAAGAGTTCCAGAGCTATTGATGTCTCCAGAAAGTGTGGAGCCACTAATTGAAACACCGCTACGAGCTCCAGAAATAGTTCCTGGATCGATGATTTCTAGAGATCCGCCAGTTAATCCAGATGCCGTCAATCCATCAGAAATACTGGGATGAGATACACCATCAACTAGATAGCTCCCAGAAGTCCAATCAGTTGCCTGCGAACTTGAAGCGCCCAGTAACATTACCGCTACAGCAACCGCATCGACTATCGCCTTTTTACCGCTGCCACCCTTACCACCTGACTTCACATTCTCGCCAACGACCATCAAGCACTTGCGTGCTTTGTTCCAGATGATTCGATAGGCCTTATTCACGAAAAGTCGTTTTTATTTAAAAATTAGAAGGGGTCAGAAACGTTAAAAGGTAAGCCTTCGAAAAAAACCGTCGAAAAGGCACACCTGAATATACCCATGAGAGACTAAATACACAATATAAATAAGGACTTTTTGAATTTAATTCAAAAGTCTAAATGCGTAAGAGGTTACCCTAATTTATCGTTATAAGTTGCTGCATTTCTAAGAGAATTTTTTCAATATTGTCAGAAGTCAGTTTTTGACCCTCAAGCGCCAAATGGCGGTATAGATCCCCTGTGATCCATTTTTTCGCAAAGTACAACTGATCTTCTAACTTAATCTTATTAAGCCAAGTATTTTGGGTGCTCGCACTTCCTGCCAATTCATGTTCCACAAAAGCTTTGGGCGCTACTAAACAACGCCAACCCCGAGAGCGGGCGGTAAAAGAGTAATCAGCATCGGAGCAAATAAAACGCATGTTTTCATCAAAAAGACCAATCTCGCGAATCATCGCCGTGCGTAGTAGCATGCAGGCACCATTCACCCAATAGGTTTCAAAGGGGATCTTTGGCAACTGCGTTAAGTTATAGGAGATGTGCCTTCCCCAAGGGAAGGCCTCAGCAGAGCCAGCCCAGTTGATACTTTTGTCACTTGACAAGGCAATGGGGGCGCAAATTCCCACATCAACCCCCTGATTCATCACCTCTATCAGCTGACTTAAGCAATCAGGATGCAAGTTGGCATCCTGATTTAAGACTAAAACAAAATCATAGTCACTTGAAAATGCAAACCGCCGCAAACCAATATTGATTGCCCGCGTGAATAAAACATTATTTTCTGAATTATCATGAACGAAAATATCGACCTCTACCCCATTTTGTTTTTGCAAACACTCCATGGAAACTGCAAGCGCTTCTCGCGCATGAAAATGGGGAATGACAACAGCAACTTTTTTAGTCTCTACACTCATAAATGATTCACCGGGCTTTTTATTGGTGCTTGGGCTTGATTAATGTCGTCCATAGTAAAGGCCATTGCTCAACCCAGCAACACACATGACCATTCTTCGGAATTTCAAACAGCTCAACCATACTGTCAGTTGGGAGTTGTGCAATAAAAGCGGTCGTTAGATCTAAAGGCACCACCCGGTCTTTTGCGCCCACTAAATAGATTTGTGGAATCGACGTCAATTTGATCATTACATTGCGTGGATCTAGCGAACCCTCCAAAGGCTCTAGCGCTAAGACCTTTGCCCAGACCTGAGGACTGACATTACCCGCCACAGAAATGATGGATTGGACATCATGTCTCTGCGATGCCGCCAAAAGCACAACAGCCGCACCCCCTGAATAACCTACCAATATCAGGCTTTGAGCCTGTGCGCGAGATTTAAGCTGATCAATCGCTTGATTGATTGAATCAATCACGTTTTGCGAAAAACGCTCAGAGGTCCAGACTTTAAAGTTGCATACCAGTGGGTTTTCCAACCCAATAAATTGACAGGGGCGAGACAAATAGGCAGCAGCGCCTTGAGGGTGGGCAAGGGCAAGCCTTAAGCCAATCGGATCTTTTGGCGTAGGGTCACTTGAGGGAAACTCGCCATGCACCCAGGATGAGCCATCGCCTTCAATATAAATCGTCAAAACACCATTATCGGATTTTTGCGGGCTAAGATATGCCGATAGATCATAGGAAGAAGTATGGACGTTAAGCTCTTGCCAATGAGAAGCCAACGCTAAATCCTGGGCTTGGTGAGAGTGCTCTTGTCCATCCAAAGAGATGCACCCGCTCAAGAAAAATAGAGAGCACCCCATCGCCACCCAATACACCAATCTTTGGGGATGAAGACTCATTACTGAAAATCACACGCCCTAATCGGAGGCATTTAAGAGGGGCTCTAATTGAGCTAATAGTGGCTGTAAGAAGACTTCATAATTTTTCCAACGCGCTACCGACGAAGAGTAGATGGGTTGACGAACTTGAGTCAGGCTAGCAGTGCGAATACTGCGTTTATTTTTATAAAAATCCAAACAAGCTTGATCCCAATCCAATCCAACCCACTCGATCAGCTTGCGAGCTTGAGGCTCAATATCCTGGACAATCGCCTCATACTCAATCTCTAAAAAACTCTCAGGGGGCAAAACGGCGCACCAATGATCCATCAGCCGGGCGTAATTTTGGTAATGCATCCCCAATTCTTTTAAGTCATAAGTCGCATTTTGGTGTCGATTAAATAAACGCGTAAAGCACGATAGGCAGGTATCAATGGGATTGCGTTTGACATGAATGATTTTGGCATTAGGCAGCATCAGTGGAATTAACCCTAAGGCTAAATAGTTTGATGGCATCTTATCGGTTATCCGCAAGGCATCATCACTATGAATCCGTAATCGCTTTAAATACTCCCCACCCCATTGGGTTAATTTTTCTTTAGTTACCCCAAGCAGACTGCCTGGATAGCCAGCACCCTGTCCATTAGACCCATGATCTTGAACCACCTGGAGCAAGTCTTGTAATTCACCTGCCCCATGGACTAAAGGATGGCTAGCAATGATTTGTTCTGTGAGGGTTGTACCGGAACGTGGCATTCCCAAAATAAAGATCGGAGATTTATCACTTACTCCCGCTCCACGCAATGCTTGATAGCGCTCAGGGGTAAACCAATCAATGAGTGTATTGATATTTGCAGTTTCCTCATGCAAGTCAAGCTGAAGCTTACTTCGCTTTAAACGAGCCCCTTTTAAAAAGTGCGGGAAAGCCTCTTGATAGTTTCCAAGATCGTCGTAAGCCTTTCCTAATGCGTAGTGCACTGAAATCTGCTTATCACTGGATAAATTTTCTACTACAGAACCCAAGGTCTTTAATACTGCCAAATTAGAGTCCTCAGCTTTAACCTTTTGCACTTGCGTTAAATGAAAGTGGGCAGACACATGACTAGGATCAATGGATAAGGCAAGCTCAAGCAGCTGCTTGGCTTTTATGCTATCGCCAGCCTCTAGCGAAAGATTAGCCATTCCTGTAAGTGCATCAACATAAGCAGGCTCAAGCGCTAAGGCCTTTTCAAAGGCATCCCTAGCTAAATCTTCTTTAGCCATTTCGGTATACAGACTACCAAGTTGACACCAAGCATCCGCTTTTGCATTTGCCTGATTGACTGCTTGTTGCAATAAATTTAAAGCTTCTGGAAGATGGTCTAGCTCTTGAAGGACTTTAGCTAAGCCCACCAATGCTTCTGCATATTGCGGGCGATTTTGCAAGGAGCGAGAAAGCAAGGACTGCGCTTTATCAAATGCATCCAATTTAAAGTAGGCTAACCCTAAATTACACAAAGCCTCAGGCGAATTGGGGAAAACTGCCAGCACTTTTAATAAAGGCTCAATGGCTTCTTGAGCACGATCCTCTTCGACCAATACTGCGCCTAGGTTAGTCAATGACTCTAAAAAATTAGCATCAATACTGAGCGCCTTGCGATACCACTCAAGTGCAATATCCCGGTTTCCCTGAGCACGCTCAATACTTCCCAAATTATTTAAAGACTGTAATAGCTGGGGTTGAATAGCCAGAGCTTTTTCATGCATAGCCTTGGCAAGCTGATAATTTTTGGCATCAAATAAAGCCACCCCTAAATTACTATAAGCAGAGGCCATCGTGGGATCAATGGCAATTGCTCTTTGTCCATGTGCAACCGCTTCATCGATACGACCTTGCTGGCGACACATCTCCGCTAAATTGCTTTCAAAGAGCGCTACTGTAGGGTCGCTAGAAATCGCTTGGCGCACTAAATCCAGCGCCAAGATGGCTTGCCCTGCTTGGTAAGTCACCACTCCCAATAAATGTAAGGCTTGAGCATGTAAAGGCTCAATACGCAAAATTTGGCGTAGCACCTGCTCGGCTTGCGTTAATTGACCGCTCACATGGAGTTGACTCGCTAATTGAATCGCCTGATCGATGCTCAGATTTTGTAAGGGCGCTGCAGTAGTCACTGGGGCTGCCTGCGAAACAGTAGCCGCTTGAGAAGATCGTTCTTTGGCCGGAACTTGGGGAATTGGCAAAGTGCCAAGCTCCATCACCACTTGATCAATGACACTATTCCAATCACCAAAGTGCGGCTGATTAAAAATGCGCACACTCGGGTACCACGGACTATCAATTCGACCATGAAGCCAGCGCCACTCGGTATCAAAGCGATTAAGCATCCATACCGGTTTGTTCAGTGCCCCCGCCAAATGGACCATCGATGAATCGATAGAGATCACCAAATCCAAATTCTCTATTAAAGATGCCGTATCACCAAAGTCTGTAAGCTCCTCGGTCCAATCTATCCAATCCACCTGTGCTGGGATGTTTGGACGCACTTCTTCAGGGGCCCACTTTTGCAAACTGACCCAAGTAATAAAAGGAAGATTTAATAAGGGTGCTAATTGAGCAAACCCCATGCTGCGTCGTCCATCGTATTGATGCACTTTACGACCAGCCCAAGCCAGTCCGACTTTAAAGCGGCCAGGGGCTGCGGTGTTTAAGCGATCTAACCAATGCGCTTTAGCTGCTAGGGGCACTTGTAAATAAGGGATTTGCGCTGGAATGGAGTCCAGACGGGTTTGGCAGGCGCGGGGCAAAGACATTAAAGCGCACTGCCAATCCCACGTCGAGTAATCTAAAGGCAGATGGGTCAAGAGCACAATCTGATTGGCATAGGCCCACTCCATTAAACGCAAGGTCGGGGCTGAACAGACAAAGCCGACCTTTGCAAAACGCGGCGCAACTTGCGACAAGTAACGGGCAAATTGAAAAGTATCGCCAAAGCCTTGCTCGGTAATGACCAACAAGCGCTTATCTTGAGTTTGCTCCTCGCCATTCCACTGTGGCAACGGACAATTTGGCCTGGCAAACGTACCCATGGCACTTTCTGCCGAACCCGTCCAGCGAGCCTCATAATTTTCCCAGCCGTTTGCAAAGTCACCTAGCTTAAGTTGTGCCATTCCTAAATTTAAGCGCGCCATCGCCATCTCAGGCGCAAAACGCAGGGCCTGTTCAAAACACTGTCGAGCCTCTTCGATCTGCCCCATGTCTTGCAATAAAAATCCCAAGCTATTGAGAGCACCGGGAAATTGCGGCTGAAGGTGTAGTGCCCTCTCATAACTAGTGCGAGCCTCTTCAAATCGATCTAAGCGATATAAGGAAATGCCATGCAAGTGCCATAAAGATGCCGATACCCCATCCTCTCCCAGTTGCGGCATGTAGGGATTGAGCAATTGCACTACGGCGTGATGATCTCCTTTGCCCTGTAAGGCTAGACATTGATCAACCACCGTTTGAGAAAGGGCTGGTGTCGCAGAGATCTGGGGAGGTATAGCCACCGGGGATGGAGCGGGAAGGCTAAAGTCAGGAATATCGCCTGGATCGCGGAACTCTTTCACCAACTCATACAAGGGTTTGAGATGGCGTGCAAAATGCTTCCAGCGTGCTACCGAAGTTTTATAAATGGGTTTTCGTACTTGGGCCACACTGGCTGTTTGCACTAAGCGCTCATTTTTATAAAATTCTAAACAATCAGCATTCCAAGGTAGCCCCACAAATTCAAGCACCCTTTTAGACTGTGTCTCGGTATCGGCAACCATATCCTCATAGGGCAAATCCAAAATAGTTCCCGCAGGCAAGACTTTGCGCCAATGGTTCATGAGGCGCATATAACGCTGGTAGTAACGTCCAATGGTCCGCTGATCGTAAGCAAATTCCATCGTGTCATTAAAGAGGCGCGAGAAACAGGAAAAACATGAATCCATCGGATCGCGCATCGCATGAATGATTTTGGCATGAGGGAGTGCCAAATAAATTAAGCCGAGATAGAAAAAATTGGCCGGCATCTTATCAGTGATAAATGCACTCTTGGGAGATAAATTCCAGACCCTTCGCACATAATCTTTACCTATTTTTTGCAAATGGGTTTTGGATAATCTTGTCAGCTCTTGAGTGTAAAAACGCTCTGCCGATGCTTTTGTAATCTCCGATACCACCTCATTGAGAATGGTCAATTCTCCAGCACCAAACACCGAAGGATGGCTTGAGAGGATTTGCTCAAGCAAGGTGGTACCTGAACGCGGCATACCGACGATAAAAATCGGGGTCTTGCCCTTGGCGGAAGAAAGGGGGCGCTGCTCTAACTTGCTTGCAAAAAACTCTGGGGTAAAAGTATTAATAATGGCATCGACCAACTCATCGGCACGGCGCTCATCACAGGGCAATATCGCATGCTGCAGACGATTGCCTTCCTCATAAGCAGCAAAGGCGCGATCGTACTGGCCAATGTCATCCAGAGCCTTTCCTAGCGCAAAGTCATAACGAATTCGCGCATGATCAGAAAATTGCTCTCGATTAGCATAAACCCCTTCGAGCATTGCCAAATGGGGGTCATCCAATTGATAGGTTTTCAGTGATGAGAGGTTGTAATGTGCTTCTACAAAATTAGGACGAGCAGCAATCGCTGCGCCAAAGCTGGCGCGAGCCTCCTCAAGGTTACCCTCTTCGCTATATATAGCCCCTTGATTGTTTTGTGCTTCTGCATGCCTAGGATCAATCGCTACCGCTTTTTGATAGGCTTTTAATGCGCCCGCCTTATCGCCTTGTTGCTCAAGCGCAGAGCCCAAGTTATTCCAAGACAAACCATGCTTTGGATTGATTTTTAGGGCCTTACGGTAATGCAAAATCGCTTTACTGAATTGCTGAGCATCGGTATATGCCAGGCCTAGGTTGTAGTGCGCATCTAAATCATTTGGGGAGAGCGTACAGGCTGCTTTGCCTGACAAAATCGCTTGCTCTAACTTGCCTGTGCGACGTGCGATTTCACCTAAATTGCGATGATAAAGCGCTACCTGGGGCTCGCACCGCACCGCTTGAGCAATGTAGTTAAAAGCCCCATCTAGGTTATTCGCGCCATAGGCCAACAAGCCCATGGCATGCCATGCCTGAGCATTAGCGGGCTCCGCTTGAAGAATACTGCGATAGCTAGATTCTGCTTGCGTCAGATTACCAGCCAATTCGTGCTGTTGCGCTTGCTGCCAGAGGCTTGAAAGGGAGGTATCCACTACGCAAATCCAAACATTAATTGAGTAAGTAGGAGATTACCATGCCCCACTTTCTCGCAAACTGAATGCACTATCCCACCAAGAAAGTGGGAGGAATTACCCAGGAATAGTTTGAATGCCGCTTGCTTATAAGGCAGGGATCTTTTTGAGATCTACTTGAATCGTGGCGCCGTACTGCGCATTTAATCCAATGACTGAACGTAGGGGGGCATGCTCTTTTTCTGAAAACCAAACCTCAAATGTGGCAGAGTCCTCTTTTGAAGTCGTTTTATAGTACCTCACAGCCTTTACTTTAGCCCCATCAAAAGGAAATTCCCAGGCCTCGCCTCGCACTAGGGTATAGGTCTTGAGCGAGCGTCCGTCAGTCACAGGCAATACTACGGATTTAGCCGGTAATTCACGTCCAATAAACTGATAACCCACAGTAAGCATGTCCAAAAGCTGCCCCGCATAAGGCGCACTACCAACAGGGGGAGTGCGAGAGGAAACTTTGTAAAAATTGAGCGCATTTTTAGGCGCATCTACTTTAGCAATCAGCAATTCAGTATTTCCGCGCTTTTCTTGATAGGTATTTGTGAGCAATCCCTTTGGACCATTTGTGCCAACTGAATCCCGGATGAGTTTTTGATCTTGTAGCACAGTAGATAGCACCGCACCCAAGGTACCCGTCGAGCTAATATGGTATTGGTCTTTGCGAAGGTCCACCTTATCCACAATTGTCGCAACCTGCATAGACCCCTTGATTAAACTATAAACTTGCTCATAAGGAGTTGGCGCTTCCCCTGATTGCTTGAGGTAGGCTGCGCGTTTGGCAGGATCGGCCGTTATTTTTAGGTCATATTCAAATTGAGCATTTTGGGCAAAGACTGAGCCTGAGGCAAAACCCAGCAAGATCAAGACTAAGAACGGATGGGTGTAATGCAAAACAATTTTTTTCATTTCTGTATTTTATAAGAATATTTTTACAATATCCCCCAAATATTTACCGGATAATGACACATGGTCGCAAAAAACCTC
>CAIYZI010000139.1 GCA_903930665.1 uncultured beta proteobacterium | reverse complement strand
TCTTAAATCGAAACCATTCAGATCGATGTTCTTGTGTCCCAGGTCGCGCTCGGTCTTGAGATAAGCGTCAAGCACCTGTCGCTTGTCAACATTGGCCTCGATCAGTTGCAGGGCAAGCTCTTTACCGATTTTTAAATTGGCGCAATAAATATTATTGTCGGTAATTTCACCTTCCACGGTCGCCCCAATCAGACTGACGCCGCGGCCCAACCTGGAAAGATGTTGCAGACTCTTGGGATTGATGATGGTATGGTCAAATGAAATACCTTCAGTGTCGATTTTGCTCAGATCAACTTTGCGCAGGTCGGCAATGCACCCCTCCTCTTTTGCACTTTCGAGACAGGCAACGAGAGTATTTTTTTTGAATTCTCCCACCGATGATTGATGCCAGTCAACCGCGGAACTGTATTCGTAGGTTGTCAGTTTCCCGCTCCTGTCCCTGCCGGTATACCGAACTTCGCCAAACGTAAAGACCTGCTTGTCCGGGTTGAAGGTAATTTCAAACTCCTCAAAGGTACAGACTCCCGTTGAAAATTTAAGCCGCTGGGCAATGCCAGGATTAATGCTGGCCAGCAATACTGCCTTCATGATTGACTCTTTTTTTTGCATGAACAGGCGCTGGGCATCCACATCAACCCCGGAGACTCTGAGCACGCAATGCCAAATAAAATTGACGACACCATACAAGCGCGAATCAGACCACTCGCTGCAATCCAGGTCGGGCAGTTTTTTACCTTCCAGGGTGGTTTGAACATCTTTTTTCAGTGTTGCTATATTCATTCGATAATTGACAACCGGAACCATCGCTACCTCCTTTGGCGTATTCATTTCAAGGTGACGAGTATCTTTACCATAGCAATTCAATTCAATCCGGATTTTCCCGATAAGGGCCGTGTCTGATCTGCATTGCATACATACGTGGTTCGCAGTTTGGAGTGCCCTCTTCCCAACTGGCCTGGAATAAATCACCTGCATGGTGCAAATTACAAATACATAACTCAATCAGGGACAACCCTGAATTTTTCCAAAAATAATCGATCGTCATGGTTAAGCCGCAGGCTTGCGATATCAAACCCGCTCAGGGTAATCCCTGTATGCCCCAACATCTGCTCGGTCTTGAGATACTGCATAAACACCATTCTCGAATCCGCGCCCCTCGCTATCAACTGCAGCGCCAGCGGCTTGTCGAGCATGCAGTGGATGAAATACAGGTCACCCAGACCCGCCGTGCCATCACGGTCAGTGAGCTGTACCCCGCGGAAATTGAATTCTCGTCGGGTCAATACCAACCGTCCGAACTGCGTTGCCTTCAATCTGGTCCCGCTGAAATCTATCCCTTCCACGCACATCGAGTTCAAATCAAATTCGCTCAGATCGGCAACCCGGCCCGCCCGGTTTTCAGCATCAATATAGGCGCCCAGACAGGCGTTCTTTAACTCGTTCCACCACACTTTCATTTCACATTGCTCGCGCTCCACACCTACCCGGAGATCATTGTAAAGTTGGATCAAGCTTATATGGTCGCCGTCACACAGCAACCTGAAGGGAGTAATGTCCGGATGAGCGACGTCATCGAAATCCTGAACCGTTCCCTCCACTATAGTCAGTCGCTGACCCTGGCGGATCGTTTCGTTGGACTCTTTCCACTCAATCTCATCCGGCTCTATAAATATCCGTCGGTCCATGACTTCGCGATCGGCTTTCAAAATTGCCCAGAATATTTTTGAGGCGTTTTCTTCGAGGATTTGTGCCGCCCGGTCATCCAGCCCCACATATTGACGATACAGCCAGCCAAACAACTGCTGCAGCAACGGGTTATACGGGAAAAATACCGGGCACTTCAGATCGGAGATACGGCCGCCGGACAGAACGGATTCCAGTCCGGCTTTCAGTATGCGGGGCGAAGTGTAGTAACTGTGCAGACTTCCGCTGAAGTAAGTTGGCATGTCTGTTGCTCCTAAAATTTGGTTCACGATTGTCGCAACGGGCCGGACACTGTTTCCATAAGTAATTTCACGAATTTCCCGGATCTGACGCGGATCAAACTTGCTTCAGTTAGCAGGCAATCCGTTACCGCCTTCCTCTAAACTGTCGCCAAACAAAATCTCAGGGAACATCATGAATCAGGTTACTGACACCAGTTTAAATCTGGCGCAAGCACTGCTGCACGCACTC
>CAIYZI010000138.1 GCA_903930665.1 uncultured beta proteobacterium | reverse complement strand
ATGAAATAAAAAAGCCCCAACATAACCAGGAGTAGGGATTGGTGAATATTCGCATTAACTATTAAATTGTCGCAATAACTTCTAACTATTTACACTGAGATTGGTCCGTCATTTTCATTGTGCAAGCTCTATAAGAAGTATTTCTTTGCAAAAATTAACAGCACTTGAATAACTAATTGGGCCACGTGATGCTTGCAACTTGAACCGCTGTCAATTTAGTACCACTGCCAGTGAGAGTAATTCCATATTAAATCATTGCATATAACTCGGTTGGATTTGAGTAATTTTAGGTAGCATTGCCTGTGGTGCTGGCGGCCTGTAACCCAACGAACTATGCGGCCTTACTTGGTTATAGTGTTGTCGCCATTGCTCCACTAAAACCTTGGCTTCCTTCAGGTTGTAGAAAATCTCCCCATTCAGAAGCTCATCTCTAAGGGTTCCATTAAAGCTTTCACAAAAGCCATTTTCCCAAGGTGAACCTGGTTCAATGTAAGCAGTTTGTACTCCAATCTCTTTTAACCAATCCCGCAAGACCTGGGCTACGAACTCAGGACCATTATCTGAGCGAATAAATTTAGGGATGCCATGGATGACCATGGCGTCGGCTAGTTGCTCAATCACCTCTTTAGATCCAATACGCAGTGCGCAGTGGATCACTAAGCAGATTCTTGTAAATTCATCAAGCATGGTGAGCATGCGGATCTTTCTGCCATAAGCATCCCGAACAAAGACAAAGTCGTAGCTCCAGACATGGTTTGGATACTCGGCTCGCAGGCGTAGACAACTACCGTCGTTTAACCAAAGCCGTCCTTTAGGGATTTGTTTAGCGGGCACCTTCAGGCCTTCTTGTTGCCAGATGCGCTTGACCCGCTCCTGCGTAGCCCTTTGCCAACCTGCGTTGCGCATTAAGGCGGCTACGGTTCTATAGCCATAACGGCCATAGGTGCAAGCTAAGCGGATGATCTCCGTTCTAAAGGGCTCCTCATCGTCACGTGGCAATGGCATATAGCGATAGGCTGTTCGCGATAGCCCCACCAAACTGCAGGCAGACCGCTCAGAGATCTTGTAGCGATCCATGAGCAACTGCGCTGCATTTTTACGCTTAGTGGGGCTTAGAAGTTTCCCTTGATGACTTCCTGAAGCATGACTTCACGCAGAGAGAGGTCAGCTACGAGTTTTTTGAGCCTAGCGTTCTCTTGCTCTAGGCCTTTGAACTTCTTGGCTTGGTCCGCCTTCATGCCGCCGTACATCTTGCGCCAGCGATAGTAACTTTGCACGGTAATAGACAGAGACTTGCAAGCCTCATCTAAGGTCTTGCCGTTGGATGTCAGAACCTCAATCTGCCGCAAGAGGGAAACGATTTGCTCGGGTTTAAAGCGTACGCCATGTTTGGCCATATAAACACTCCTTTTTTAAGTAAAAGATTATCAAAATCTCTCACTTGGAGTGGTGCTAAAAGTTAACGCGGGTCAAATTGGTCAGGCATTTATTAAGCTGACAGAGTCTGGGGAGTTATGGGTTCATGTCAAAACTAGTACGTGGCGCGCGCTCTCGGGCTTTGCAGTTGGCGGAGGTCTTGGGTTAATTCTGGGTCTTATTACCGGATCATTCAAGAAGGCTGAGGTTGTTCTTGACACCACATTGCAAATGATTCGAAATATTCCGCCATTGGCCTTGATTCCATTAGTCATTCTTTGGTTTGGGATAGATGAAGTAGCTAAGCTGTTTTTAGTTTCTGTGGGCGTTTTCTTTCCGGTTTACCTAAACACCTTTCATGGTATTCGTAATGTCGATCCAGGCCTGATCGAGATGGCTAAAAGTTATGGCCTCAAAGGCTTCTCCTTGTATTGGCATGTCATATTGCCTGGCGCATTACCTTCCATTTTGGTGGGAGTTCGTTTTTCTCTTGGTCTCATGTGGGTATTGCTCATTGTGGCTGAAACAATTTCTGCGCAATCGGGTATTGGTTACATGACGATGAATGCGCGCGAGTTTTTACAGACCGATATTGTCTTGGTGGGTATTTTAGTTTATGCCCTTTTAGGAAAGCTAGCTGATGTTTTGGCTAAAAGTTTGGAACGCTATTGGTTGCGCTGGCACCCTGGTTACCAATCGGCATGAGTTTAGAGGTGTATATGCAAAATAATTTAGTTGAGTTAAAGGAAGTAAAAAAAGTTGAGGTTGTTTCTTGTTCTCAAAATGGAGTATCTCTAACCATAAGAGATTTGAAGAAGCATTACGGGGATCGTGAGGTCTTAAAAGGCATCAATATCGAAATTGAGCAAGGTGAATTTGTTGCGATTGTCGGTAGAAGTGGATGTGGAAAAAGCACTTTACTTCGATTGGTCGCGGGGCTTGAGGCGTCTTCATCTGGAAGGCTTGTATTGGATCACCGGTGCCTTCCAAATAATTCAGTTACTCGAATTATGTTTCAAGAAGCGCGTTTATTGCCATGGAAGAAGGTAATTCAGAATATTGCGCTTGGCTTAAGTGCCGGCATATTACAGCAAGCAAAGGATGTTCTTCAGGCAGTAGGGCTAAGTGATCGAGCTGATGAATGGCCGGCGCGCCTTTCTGGGGGT
>CAIYZI010000137.1 GCA_903930665.1 uncultured beta proteobacterium | reverse complement strand
TTATTGCTTCATTGGTTAAGAACTACTAACCCACTTTCCAATCTCCGCTCTTACCACCACTCTTCTCAAGTAGCTTGATGTCACCCATGACCATCCCTCTATCGACTGCTTTGCACATATCGTAGATTGTGAGGAGGGCAATTTGAACTGCAGTGAGAAACCTAGTAAAAACAAAGAATTAAGAAAAACTAAAACTTAAAGGACCGAACTCTGCATGGTTAAATTAACAAACAAGTGGGACCAAATTGGGCCACGAAAAAAGAATAGCACAAGACGCATCCGATCTTCAATATAGATTCTGGTAACCCCACCACCCCGTACCCGCCCAAAACAAGCAAACGCTATCTTGCATACCCCATCACTGTTTTGCAGTCATATTTAAAAATTTCTGTAACGCATGTCAAATATTTGACTGTTCATTGTGGTGAGGCGGGGTGGGTATAAATGTATTTGAGTTTTGCAGGCGGCCTAGCTACCTCAATCTAGATAGCC
Organism: uncultured beta proteobacterium; assembly: GCA_903930665.1. Taxonomy (GTDB): domain Bacteria; phylum Pseudomonadota; class Gammaproteobacteria; order Burkholderiales; family Burkholderiaceae; genus Polynucleobacter. Next base: position 2,013 of record CAIYZI010000137.1, on the reverse strand, counting down.
TGCGAATGATTAACGTTTTGCCGATTGCAAGAGTGTTATGACGGGCACATCCAATGCTAGGGATAGTTTGATCAGTATTTCTAATGAGGGGTTAGCGATTAGCCGTTCAATTTTGCTAACCAGTGTCCTATCTACACCCGCGTCTAAGGCTAGAGCTTCTTGTGCGAGACCGCGCTCACCACGTAATGCCTTAATATTTTGAGCCAAAATTGCCCTCTGCTTTTGAAGTTCCTTTTTCCACATCGCAATATCCCCAGCCAAATACTAGGGTTATCACTGAATAATGGTAATTAATCCACGGTTGTTGAGCCACGGCTTTAAAGCTACAATAATTAGACCTATTTTTTATAGGTAACGTGGGCAACCTCAACTAATGAAAGGTATTAAAAATGCTGATCGAATTAATCACCCCCTTAATGCTGGCTTCATCACCAATGACCGTAACCGTGGATAGTCACGAGAAATATAGTCACGCACAGCAAGCAGTAGTAAGTCAGGACGGCGCTATAAGTGCATTTCCAACATACGGAGCTACACAAACCTATTCGGGTAACGGTAGACCAAGCGATAACGACAACGATTGATTTAAAAAGGATCGCTAGTGCTTCTACTTATTACAGGCTCGGTAGATGGTACTAGTGATCTTCTCGTCAAGGAGTTGGGTAATAAGATTTTTAGATTTAACTATGATTTAGCCAGAGAATACGCATTAGAGTTTTATCCTGATTACTGGAAAATTACAAACCCAGCGGGACATTCAATTGACTCCAAGCAAGTTACTTCAGCCTTTTGGTGGAAGGCCTTTAACTTCTATATAGCAGATCAAGAAAATTATATTGTTGAGGAGATCAAATACATATACAGAGAGATTTATCATTGGTGCCGTATTAGGGGTTTAGCAAAAGGATCTGCGCACGATTTTCACAACCATATGGGCAAGATGAATATCTTGTCTGTCGCATCCAAGTACTTCAAGACACCCAAAACATTGATAACGTTTCGACTTGAGGGTGTAAAAAATTTCACCGATAAACCCGTGGTTGCCAAATCATTTGCATCTGGGCTAACCACTACAAACAAAGTATTAATGACTACAGCGGTAAATAAGGAGAGCTTGCACCCAGATTACCCTTGGTTTCTGCAGGAGCTTGTGAGTGCGAAGGCTGATGTAACGATATTTGTTTGTGGAAAAAAGCAATTTGCATATACGCGAGATAGGTCAAGATTAAAGGGTTTGGATTGGCGGGCAGAGCAAAGTTTTGACGATCTGTTAAAGAAGGAATGGTTTAGGTTTGAGCTGAGCTCGGAGGTAGCAATTGCCACTTCTGATTTCTGTAATGAGCTTGGTGTTGACTGGGGTAGGTTAGATTTGATGGATGACGGTTTGGAAATGACGTTTCTTGAATTTAATGCAAATGGGCAATGGGTTTTTCTTGATTATTCTGGTGATGATGGGTTGGTTAAGTCGGTTGTAAATTATCTTATGCCGGAAGTGCTTAATTAAAATATATGACCAGTGTCTCGTCCTACCAACTACTGCAATGCTCAAGCTGTGGGCAAAGGCATATCTTGCCTAACTACGGAACTTTAAATTTCACCTTCGGTGCTCCACCGGTACCGCCTAAACCGGAAGATCTAAGAGTATGCCAACGCTGCTCGGCACAAAAGCCGCTGAACCACTTCATGTTGCTAAGAATAGTCTACAAGCCCAAGACAGATAACACGCCAAAATGGTTTAGACCGATTCGCAAACTTATAGATAACGCTTATAAAGAATTAGAACCTCACCCTGCGCAGCTTTACCCCAATCTAGAGGCAACCCCTTTTGACCCCGATACATGGATGCCAGAGTGGGCAAGAAAGAGGATGCGCCCAGAGGATTTTCCGGATTGGTACAAGGAGCTAATGGAGTTTAGGGTAGATAAAAATTAATGAATAGCAAGGATAAAATTGGGATTAAGTGTAATTGTGTTTCCGGCAATGATTGGAATTGCTGTGTTCCAGCATTTAAGC
>CAIYZI010000136.1 GCA_903930665.1 uncultured beta proteobacterium | reverse complement strand
AGACGCGGGGTGGAGCAGTCTGGCAGCTCGTCGGGCTCATAACCCGAAGGTCGTAGGTTCAAATCCTGCCCCCGCAACCAAACAGTAGAAGGCTTCTAGGTCAATTGACTCAGAAGCCTTTTTGCTTTTCTGGGTTCATGTAACCGCCATGTAAGAAAATATGGCTTGTGTAAGGCCCGCTTTACGGAAAGAATCTTGCGTAAAGCACACTTAACGCAAAGAAATTATCGTAAAGCAGTCTTTACGCAAAGGGGTTAAAACACATCCCTGCCTTCAGCAATGTTAAGCAAGGCTCGCAACATATAAACGTTAGGGGTGCGCCCTGCTCCATTTCTGAAAATCTGAATTAAATTCAAATCCGTTAACGTCTTCAGAATGCCATTAGATGTCACTCTATTAGATATTCCTGCCCTAGTTGCGAAATCAGTAGAGTTAATTATTGGTCTTCTAAAAAATACATCTAGGGCTGGCACTGCAAATTGAGAGTGCGTTGCCTCGATAAATTGGGGCTTGAGCTCGTTATATAAACCAAGCATTTTTTGTGCTTTTTCTAAATTTGCATCAGCCTGAGTAATTACACCTTTTACAAAAAATTCTACCCAACCCTGCCAATCACCTTTTTCGGTAATAAATAAAAGTCTGTCGTAATACTCATCTCGATTTAGTTCCAAATATTCCGATAAATAGAACATTGGCCTTGACAGCAATCTTCGTTGGTAAAGTAAAAGTGGAATTAACATACGGCCAATTCGACCATTCCCATCTTTAAATGGATGCAATATCTCAAATTGGGCATGCACAACGGCAATCTGCAGAACCGGGTCATCATCTACGCTGGAAATATAGCCTGCCCAACCATCTAAAGCCTGTTGAAGAACCAATGGGCTGGGAGGTATAAAGCGCGCCTCTTCCATTGAGCAACCAGAGCGCCCAATCCAATTTTGGTCAATGCGAAATTGACCAGGCGTCTTATCCTTGCCACGTACATCCTGCATTAGATTTTGATGTATCTCCTTAATAAGAGATAGGGTAATGGGGCGCTCTTTCATGGCATTTTCGGCGTAAAGTAACGCAGTACGATAATTTCGCACCTCAGCCAGGTCCGCCTGCCTTTCGAGTGGTGCCTCTACACCACCGTCCTGCTGCAGCACCTCTTCAAGGGTGGCTTGCGTACCCTCTATCCGCGAAGAAAGAACCGCCTCATTCGTTGTGAGGGGCGAAAGAAGCACCGCCCCATTAGGCAGCGAACGTAATAATCCATCATATCGACCCAAGGCAGCATTTGCCCGACTCAACAAGGGAAGTAATTTTTTCCAATCTAAATCCTTTAGGGGCAAATTAGGCGGGGTTGCTGGGGCTCTAGTCATTAGAAAATTGTATGTCATTCACGGCCGCACGCAAAAACCCCCAGAGAATATCATCCGAGATAGGGATGGCAATGCACTCCCAGCGAGCGCTTTAATACCTACTCAGCAACCTTCCAATACCTAGTCATACAAAATGCGCACTTGAAGTACTCCTCGGTTGCTGGCACGCACCTAGCACTCACAGCAAGCTTGAATATTAGCCTCTTCTTTTAGTTAATACTTTCATCAAAAGCCTCGTTCCCATACCGATGATGAAGAGTAGAGAATGTCACGCTTGCAGGAATTACATCCGGCTTGAAGTTCATCGGGTCACCCACAGGAGTAATTTGCCAACAAAATCTAGTCGTATGCATGACGTACCCATCGAACACATCACTATATTTTACCCATCCCCATATATATAAAAATTTAACGCCGGCTTCTATATCAAGAATATCTTGAGGGGAAATGGCGGGAATATTAAATTTCGGACCAAGGCCCCCGTGGAGGGTTGTTTTAGGAGGAATTAAAACTACTCCAAAATCAGCATTGGGGTCATCAAAATTAAAGTCATCTGGCAATATTGAGTTACGAAGCACCACGGTGGTATGCATTCGTAAATTCTTAGTTGGCGTCTCTCCAGAGTTTTCCCAAATTGGTCGGAATCTCCAGCTATAAAGACCAGTTAAAACATCCAATTCATAAAATGAAAAAATATTTTTTGCAAAAACAAAAGCCCTTCTACTTTCAACAAGATTCATTTTTGCAATCTCAACTGACTTCTTTGATGCCAGGCTAGCATTCTTGGACTCAATCCATAGCTTCTCAGTAGAGCGCCACAAGAAAAAAGTAAAAATAACCAATAGCGCATTAAAAATCACCATAAAGGCATCGGTAATTCTGAATTTAATTCCAAAGAAGGTGAAATACTCGGACCCTTCTGCCTCATCCTTTTTTTTATAGGATTCAGAGACGGTGGCTCCACTAATAGCGCCCTTACTGGTTAAGGCTATTAATTTTGATGATTGGAAAATTTGATTCCTTTCAACATTCTTTGGCCCATCTACTTTTTTATCGTGTACTGAGATTGCTTGCGCAAACGAAATATTTGAAAAGGTAACGCCACCCAGTTGAAGAACGGTTGCCGCACACGATATTAAGGAAATAATGGCAGCCCATATCGCCACCTTCAGCGCAATCTTGCCTGTCTTGAGCGTTTTATCAGCCAAATCCTGATTTGAGCGGTTATTTAACTCTTGAACAGCATCTTTAGGAACAGGATGGTAGCCAGTTCTATCGGCATTATCAATAAAGGCTAATAACTCATCTTTACCCGCTGTTTGCAACTCGGAATATTTCATACCAAACCCCTTCATTTAATCTGCGGATATATTCAATTTTTTTAAAGCATATCTCGTCAAGAATCCTCAATGACTGCGCTATAAAAGCACATGCAATGCCCCGCATCGCATCCAGGTAAAGGAAGATGAGGCGCCTCGTTAAGGACATAAACCTTCTTAAGTCGCTTGACCTTGGCACAAGGGGAAACGGTATTGATTTTTACCCTTTTTATAAACCCCATGCTTTTGTATTTTGCTATGTCCTTTTCTCGACTAGCCTCATGAAATACATCTATTCGTAGCCCCTCAAGAAATTGCTTTGGGTCATGGGCAGAAAACATTGAAGGCTCACAGCAGGCAATAAATTCATGGGAATACTTTGCCCTTGTATTCAGACCTAGAGCCTTTTTCTCGGCGAGAGAAAGAAAAGTATCGCCGCCAAATACCCCGCCATTACTATTTCTTGCAAACGGGACTTTTCCGCTTAGCTTACCCATGAGCTCGGGAACTTTTTCAATCCTATAAAGCCCAGAATCCCTTATGCGCACCTCGAGCAATTCCATTTGCCGAGCTTTGAAGCGCAAATCCTCCTCAATCATCTCGGGGGTCGATTCGATTTCCAGAGGATTTCTTCTGGGGACTACAGGGCTTGAAGCCCTCAGAACAATATCCGCGGGCTTCTTATCGCCAAAACCAAATAATCGCTTTAAAAAGCTCATTTAGATACCTCACAGTTGCCCACCATTAAACATACACTTAGATAGCCTCATGCAGCTCATTAAGCCATGCAAGTAGATGCCTTACACGATGCCGTGTTTTTTTGGCGATACCCAGCTTACCTAGCGAAATACTAAGAATAGCGGTAAACCGCTCGTCAAATGATTCCCCGGCGATAGCATCAAAGTCCCACCCATCTATCCAGGCACCATTAACTTGATACTCGGCCTTGAATATGGCCTCATTAGATTGAGTACGCCCACCTATAAATTTCTTGGACTCCAAGCTTTTTAGTCGGTTTTCTAAATTTGCCATTAACCCTCCAATGCTTCGATGCGTTTCTCAAGCTCACATACTTCAAACATTTTGCGAAGCTCGCCCAATACATAAACTAATCGCGTCCCATCTTGCGAATGCAGCTTGCCGCACCTCATATCTCTGTAAACCCTAGTCATTTCGCGCCTGATGGCATCGAGTTCATGCAGATTTAGGCGAGGGGTGGGTATTTGCCTAAGCGTTGATAGTTCCTGGCTTTCAGCCTTGGTGCTTGTGCGTTTAGCCTTGCTCATCGCTTCCCGCTTTCGCTTTGTACTGAGAGAGGTCTGGAAGCATAGCCTTGGCCTTGAGCATCAAATCAAGATGAGCTTCTACCCAGCGCGGCACTTTGCCCGCCTTGCTCCAAGTGCTAATGGTCCCGGTATTCATCTCCATGTAGCGCATGAATTCAGTCTTTTTGATGCCCAGCTCTTTTAGCTGAGCGGTGAACTTGTCGTAATCCATTGCCTATCCTTTGTCGTACTGGCTACGCCAGTATAGATAAATACCATATTACTACTCATTTATATATTAAATAAGCAGCAATACTACATTCTTGTTTTACATAACGTACATTACCCGCAAACATTAGCAACCCGCCAAGCCATATGAAATATAGCTTTGTCATTCTGCAATATAGTTATATTGCATTATTTAATATATTTAATGTAGTTTATTAATACAATTTTGTTGCAACAAGACAACAAAAAAAACACATTCCCCATCTGGACTTCTACCATTTTTGGTGGAGAATGGTCTTACATGAAAGCTATTTGTTGCTTATTTTTACTATTAACAAGCCAGTCGCTATACGCAGGTGAACCTGTTCGTGTATTTCTAAATCAAAACAAGCCTTATGTCACGGGCAATCAAGTCTTACCAGAAGATCAAATTTATGTGCTTTTTACTAGCAAGCCATGTCACCTGCCAATAGCAGACAAAAGAAATGTCTTTTATTTTGTACAACTCCCAGCCAGCAATAGCATTCGGCGTGGCTGTTGGTATCCAACTCTTGATAATGGCTTCGTCATTATTTACGCCAATGGGGAGTTAAGCAAACAACCATTATGGAAATCATTTCCCCGAGGAAGCTTAAACACTGACGGCACTATCAGCATTACAGAAACTAATTATGACAGTGCGACTTTCCTTAAAAAAACATTAGACAAAAATTTTAATGAGCTACTCCAAAAACGCAAAGCAGGCGACTATTAAACCGAAGATGTTTCCAAGCGCCTAATTCAATGTTGTATTCGCCGTAAACCGTTAGCACCTGTGTCCAATGCTTAAGGCGTTAGCCTCGAGCATCACAATGCTCCCCCACTTGGCCTGCTTACATCCATTCAAGTGAATTAAGTTTGAGCACTCTAGGCAAATGTGGAGGCCATCTAAAATCAGGCAACCCCCTAACTTGCTCACTTAAAACACTGAGCATCTTTGGAGTTTTGGGGCCCTCTAGGCTCCAGTGGGTTTTGCCTTGATAACCTTTGCGCAGTAACCCCCCCCAAGCCCTCAGCTCTGAGAGTGGTAGGCCACGAAAATCCACCTCCATAAGTTCACTTTTATTTTCTTTTTGGAGCATTTCTCCATGCTTCAATCAAATTAGCAATTCCTCTGCTGGTTTAGCGATGGGCGCGGTCTTAGTTGGGCTGGTCATAGTTGCCTGGGGCTTATCGCCATCGCTGTCGAGATTGCTCAATAAGGCCGGGTCCAATCCAATCAAGCGGCAAATTGAATAAAGCTTGTTGTAAAGTTGCCTTGCTTCTATCAAGCGGTCAAGGTCTGCATGCTTATCCCTGCCAAGGGCTTGCCAATGGTCTTCCAATTCCCAAAAGAGTTCGGTCAGCTCCTCCTCTACGACTTTACTCATGTGGGCTTTGTGAACAGGCTTGTAGAGGCCCATCTGTTCTGCAAGTAATTGCAAGTGGATTTTATGAAGCTCAACTATGGTGAACTCTCCGCACCCCGTTGATTGTTCTAGCTCGATAAGGTCGCCTTCGATTGAGTAGGCGATGTCTGGGATTTTGATAAATTGCTTGGTCATGATATTGGTCCTATTTGATTTATTTTGATTGTTTTCAATCATTCAAATTATTTGATTTTTGCTATCACTCATTAACTAACGGCGGGCTTCAAGTTTCTAATCAAGTCTTGATTGACCCTAGTCTGCTCTTTAGCTACTGCCTTGCCGGTCGCCGCTGCATCCCCACCATTTACATTGATGGTTGTTGTTTGTGCAATTTGGAAGGCATCTGCTGCGCGACGGGATCCAGAGAAGTCACCTGCACGCTCATATTGACTGAATATCACATTCGATGCCGTAACCGAATTATTCGCTGCCCTAAGTAATGCCCCAGCTTTTTGTTCGCTTCCTTTGGTGAGCTCATAGTTCATAAACTCCAGCTGCTCCGCAGCACTAGAGCCATGAATGTCATGGCCTGCCCACCTGAGAAAGTTAGCCTGTCTGTTTAGGTCCCATTGAGCCAATCCATAATGCCCTTGGTTTTCAGCATTGGGATTAAATGAACTTTCATTTTTGATATTGGCCACCAATCCAGCCGCTTGTTCTTTTGTCCAGCCCTGACTCATAAAGTAGCTCATTGGGTCGCCACCACTCGCATTCGCCGCGCCCTTGGGAAGATATTTATCTTGCTGGGCTTTGATTTTTTTAATCTGCTCATCCTCCCCGCTATTTAAATCTTCCGAGTGAAATAAAGCGGCAATTCCAGCAAGCCAAGGGGCTGACTTCAACAGGGTTCCGAGCATGCCGCCGCCGGCAGCAGTCTCAACACTTCCGATAGCACCAGCCAAGGCAGCAAACGCACCCACTAGCCCCATGATTCCGTTTATAAGAGCAAACCCACCCAATAGATTAATTACCGCCACCAATGCGATTATTTTTGTACTCCATCCATGGGTATCCTTATCGAGCTGAATAAGTTGCTTTGCAAGCCACTCTAAGGCTGGAAAAACCATTTTTGCAAGAGTGAGAAGTATTTCAACCACTTCCGATATTTTGGCGGCAATCTCATCACCATGAGCCTTCACCCATTCTCCAAATTTTTCGACATCCATGCCGAACGCCCCTAATATTTTTTTGCTTGCTTTGACCCCTATTATTTCGAGCTGACTAACCACTTCCCTTAATGAATTTTCAAATTTATGAGCATCATTTGCGGCATCTTGCATCCCACTGTTTGCCCATAGTTTATTTTTAGAATTCAATTTATCGGCAAAGCCTCCATTCATCATGCCGCGCAAAGTATCCTCACTAATACCCATCATCTTTGCCCGTTGGTTTGCCAGGTAATAGGGTTGCTTTGAGAATGACTTTCCAAGGTCGGCCATAATTTCCACTTCGCTACGAAGCTCACCATTCGCTTTTCTGGTTTCAGCCCCAAGGGATTTAATAAAACTCTCTCCCCCTGGGTTATTTCTCATAAATCCTGCAAGCGCCTGGACCGATTGAAGCGCCTCACCACTCGATACCCCAAAATCTTGCATAGTGCTTTCAAAGGCCTTCAAATTCTCTGCGCTAGAGTGTGTTTTCTTTGCGGCGAAATACAGGCCTTCCAAATTGGCCGCAAACGAAGCCACTCCGGCGCCAACCGTTAAAGCTGCTCCCTCGATAGCCGCCACTAGGCCAATAACTCCTTTCGTAGCGCTTTGAATGTTATTGGTAAAGGTTTTTAAACTTTTCTCATCGGTTTTAAAGCCCAACTGGACTAGAAACTCTCGGATGACTTCAGCTTGTGCCATTTTGTTTTCCCTCCCTCTTAAATTGCGGTTGGTATTGCTGAGTTGAGAAAGCTATCCGCAATCATGGTGGGGCTTAATTTCTCACCGGACATTTGCGCGGTGAATACGGTATTGATAAATTTGCTTAGACTGTCCTGCATGACTTGAAGGGTTAGCATGACCATAACCCCTAAATCCATATCTTCAAACATGCACACCTTGCTTTGAGTGTTCCATACAAGGGTCCAGTTGCCCATATGCTCGCGTTGAACTACTGCTAGGCAGCTATTTAAAATAAATTCCCCATCTTCGTCAGAAAGCCCCGCTAAATAATCCATGAATGGGGTCAATAACTCTGCCAGCCCAATAAGGTCTTTTGAGACTGATGCATCCTTGGTGAGCTTTACGAATATTGGTATCAAAGTTGGCAACACGGGTGCGATGCGTCGGCTTACATGAAACTGAGATAAGGGGCTGAGTTTATTCATGCGGTACTGTTGGCCTGCGATTTCTGTTTGAGTCATTTTTTATTCCTTTGTCTATAAATTGATTATTAGTTTGTTAATGAAGCTTTGCGGGGGCTTGGTAGCATTCGCGCCCAGCAAGGCCAATTTCTTTTAGGCGTGCCTGGTCTCTTGCAATCCAATTTTGTGAGTTGGCTAGTGGTTGGTCTTGGAGAATTCCATCCCTATAGATGGCTATATCTATTAAGGGGTTCAAAATGACACCTACCCGACTTGAATTTGAGAGGTCAAGGGATATTGATTTGGATTTCTTAATATTCCTTTTTGATGAATCACTTTTTGAGGTGGCGTCAAAATGACACCATGCAGGATTCAAATTGACACGGCTATTTTTTTCTTGAGGAATGAACTTAAGAAACTTTTTGCTTTCGTAGCAAGTTAAATCCATACCTGCGGTTTTATTAATTGGTAGCCAAGTAAGGGCAAACCAAGAGCACCCGCCTTTTTGATTCCCGCCCTTTCTAGTCATGAAGACGAAGCCATGAATTAGCAACTCTTTGTAAGCTCTAATTGCCGTGCTTTTGGAGAATCCACGCTCAGTTAACCTTTTGGGCGAAATCCATAGCGAGCCATTATTCGAGCCGTAATAAACGTAAACCAATTCGATTAAAAGCTTTGCAGCACTACCTCCAATACTTGCATAGGCGGATGAGCTGATTACTTCAAAGGGCAGCATTACGAATGGCTCAGATTGTTTCTTAGGCTTGGCTAGGTCTTTCACCGCAGCTTTAGCCATGAATCCGCGCTCGTGCTTATCTTGAGCCATATTGAGCCCTTTCAGCATGGCCCGCATTTACGAGCCATTGCCTAACTCGGTATTTATCCTCAATTGCAAGAGAGTAAACACCGAACCAGGTAGAGCGCCCATCACGGTCTTTGGTGTGAACCTCGCGCATCTGAATGTCTAGACCGCATCGCTTTTTGAGTTGAGCAACCAAGTCAGGTGAGTTGGTGCATCCAGCCAACCTGTCCAAATCTTCCCGGCTTACGCAATCGCGGTAAACCAGGGCAATGAGGGCGCGAATCCGGCGCGGGTTATTAGTCCCCACAAAAGGCTTAATACGATTAGAATCTAGACTAGATTGTTCTTCTATGTAGTCATGAGCCTGAGCCGCGTCAACGGCCTCAGGCTTTTTTATTTGGTGGAGATTCATGCAGACACCGCCTCGCCATTTAAGAGCTTGGCAACTTCGGCGCTAGGCCATAAAAGTCTCGCCCCTACTTTTAAAGGTTTGATGCCATAGCAAACGCCACTAAGACAGTAATTTTTTCGGACAGTTTTGGGCGAGCATTTAAGAGTATCCGCAAACTCTTGGGTGGTTAATACTTTTTGTAATTCCATGATGATTAACTCCTATGTATCCCCGAAAATCTCGGTACATAACTAATTTATTCATCATGTTTCATTGCTTCAATCACTAAATCCGACTAGAAGTACTTGAGGTCAGATTTCATGCGAAGAATTTTCGACTTGAAGTACTTTGGGTCTATTAGTCGAATTTAATTTGATTGTTTGAAGAAGATTTAATCCAGCCTTTGAGCGTCTCCATGCCGTAAGTGAAACTGGTTTTCTTTTTCTTAATGGTGCTTGATAGCGGCGGCAATCCATTATCTTTTGCATAACTTTTGACTGCCATATAGATATTATTCAGAACTGCATCGATATGTTGCCCAGCGTAATCGGGAATGATGGATTCAAGATAGGCTTTTAACGCCTCATTTTTATTCTTGCCGCCTTTGGAGTTTTCACTCTTTCTTTTGAACTCAGCCTCAGAGCGCCCCTGATTCTTAATTACCTCCAAGTCAATCCCAGCCTTGCAATAGAGCCATCCAATCACCTTCATAGCATCTACGAAAGCATATAAGTCATTGCAATCATTTTGCAAATTGCTAAGCGCTTTATGGAGTTTTTTTAATCTATCTTGGGCTAAATCGCCCTCTGCAATCAGTGGATTTTTAGCCAACTGACCTAACTCATTGATTGCCTCATCTACAAATTGATTGATTGTCATCGCAGACCTTGGGTTGTAACTCTCAGCGTCTTTTAAATTAGGCAAACCGTTTGAATCCAGCGCCTTATATCCGCTATCCCAAAACGCTTTATTCGCTGCGTTAATTTCTTTTAGCGTCGGCGCTTTATTTTTTTTGACACCCATTGCAATCTTCCCTTGCATTCTTCCAGTAGGGGCGCGGGGCAGGCGGTGGAAGTGCCGCTTTTCGGCTTGCATTGCCTAGCCTTGCGCCTTATCTTTGAAGCTGTCTAGCAGTTCCTCATTACCTTAGTTACAACACCTTGGATATTTTTTATGCCATCCCAAAAATCAACTTGAGAGCCGCATAAAACTAGGTCTCCCGCTTTAGCGGGGATACCTTTGTCAATTAGAAGCTCATCTCCAGCTTGAATATTAATTCTTGGATGTGCAATAGGCTGAGTAATCCTAACCACAAATTTAGCGCTCATAGCAAAGTTCCTTTTAGCTCACAAATACGCTCTTGAGTAACTTGATTGAGCTGCATTAAGCAATCAATATCCTCGAAGGCTCGACTAATCAATAAAAGTAAATTGGGTGTCGCTTGGTTGGGGGTGGAATAAGAGCCAATATACCTCTCGCCACTATCTGCTCTATGATGGTCGTCAGCAATGAATAAGGAGAGATTTTTGGTTGCCTCGGCCCATTGTTCTGCAAAACTACTTGAATACCATTGGTCAACATCTAGATTCAATAAATCCTCTTCAGATAGCTGGTCTCCAAATTTATCCACCATTTGAAGCAATGCTTTAGCGGGTGAAAACGGGCCCACGATAATGGGCTGCTTCTTTTCGGCGCTCTCATGTTTCCCCTGAGCCCCTATTTTGCTGCCTTCCAACCCTTTGCCACCATTCTCTTTAAAATCAATCTTAGCCATGATGCAGGCTCCTTTTCAAGTGATGCATTGTGGTTAGATAGGGGTGAGTTCTGAACAACTTACCTCTATCGCTTTACCTGTTATAGGGTTAGGCTCCCTTACCGCCACCTTGCTACTGCCACGCTCAGCCGTAAACCGACTGAGTGCAAGATTCTGTTCATGGTGTCTAGCGTTGGATTACCGCCCTCAGCTAAAGAATCAATTTCCACCATCCCTTTTGCCTTGGCTACATGACGCAACGAAACCAATAGAGCCTCTTTATCCTCCAACTCCATGACGGCATCCAAATAGGCCGCCGCCTCTGTTGGATTAGCAAACGAAGGGAGTAAAGAATCTCCATAGTTTTTATCGCGCCCGCCCATAGCTAAGCCTCTTTGCCGTTCACGACTAAACGCTTAATTTTTGGAATGCGGCCTTTCTTGGCTTGCCATAGGTCCCATTGCAACTGCATACCAAGCCACAAGTCTGGCGAAGTGCCAAGCCATGCAGATAGCCTGAGCGCCATGTCCGCAGAGATTCCCGCTTTTCCATTCAATATCTTAGAAAAAGTTGGGCGCGAAACTTTCAATTGCTCAGCCGCATCCGTTACTGTTAAATTTTCGGGCATCCATTCCCGCAACACTTCACTAGGATGCGCCGGATTATGCATATCCCCCATATTCATTCCCCTTAGTGGTAATCCTGATAATTGACCAAAACGACATCATCGCTCTCAAATCTGAATGTCATTCGCCAATTGCCATTAACTGAAACCGACCAATGCTTATCCAAATTTCCGGATAGTAGATGAAGATTCCAAGCCGGAGCCCGCATATCGTTTTCATCCTTAGCATTGTTTAAAGCCGTTAACAGTATTTGCAACTTCTTTGCATGGTGGGCTTGAATCCCCTCTTTACTTCCCGTGAGGAAGAAGATTTCTAGGCCCTTGTGCTTGAATGATTTAATCATTGGTTATAGTGTAGCGTGTAAGTTAACAGTTAACAAGTAATTTATTCAATATTCTTATGTCTGGGCAGAAGTACCGCCAACCACTTTAAGTAATTGCGCGCCCTCCTGAGGCTTAAATTCAATGCCTGCCTGCTCCAAAATCCATGCCTCATACTTGGTATGCCAAATCCCTAGTAACTCAAGGGGGCGTGATTTATAGTGTTTCTCAGCCGTTGCACTGGGTTTATGACCCATGATTTCCGCAACAATCCCCACAGGCATTTCTACCCACTCAGCCAATGAAGCAAAGGTACGGCGCAATCCGTGGATGGTTACAGGAGGAAGCTCTGCAAGGCTTAAAGCGCGATGGTGCGCAACGCTGGGGTCGGTGTATCTGCCTTCTTTTGAGGTCGGACTACTAAATACCCATTGATTGCGCCTTGGTAGATTCTCAATCAGACTTTTTAAGTAAGGGGTGAGTGGAATTTTTCTACCTTCCTCGACTACTTTATCTTTAAGCCATATCGCGCCCCATTGAAAATCAACATCAGCCCATTGCAGGTTTGCCATTTCCTCGCGCCTTGCGCCTGTCAGAATTAAGGCTTGTAAATAGGCCTTAGCTACCGAACTGTTAAGCGAAGTAACCGCACTAAACCATGGTTTTAATTGGGCGCGGTCCAAAACATCGAAGCGCTTACTCTTACGGCTTGGCACTTCATCGCGTAGCTCTTTGCTTTCTACTGCATTCACATCAATAAGGTTTGCATACTCAGGACGAATTGAGCACCAGCGCCAAAAGGCCCTAAACATTTCAAAACCTTGGCGCGCATTATTAGCTCTTGTCTGCGCCTCAACCTTTTGCCACTCAATCAAGAGTTCAGAAGATATTTCAATAAGCTTCTTTGTCATCAGTGGGAATAAAACGCCTTGCTTGGTCAATCCATGACCACGTTTTTTAAATTGACCGCCAGCTTGCGCAAGGCTTTCATGGTCTTTAAGATGTCTATCACCCCACTTCTTACCTCGCTCAATATGGGGGCGCTTCATTTTGTCTTTTTGATAGTCAAGGTATTCAGTCCAAGCCTCATACACTAAGAGCTCTTTAATTCTGAGCTCAGCCTTTCTAGTGACTTCGGCCTCTTTCTTCTGCCTGTCTAAGGCTCTAGGGTCAATGCCTTGGTCAGTTAATACTTTTAGCCTTCTAGCCTCTTTCTGAGCCCCCTCAATAGAGTAGGTATGAATATCGCCAATGGTAGTGCGCAAGGTGCTACCGTGAAGCTTGGTCTGGAAAATATAGGATTTCGCGCCCGAAGGGGTGGCCCTCAGACCCAAGCCAGCAACTTTACCGTCCCATAGGATTGACTGACTTTTGCCTAATTCGCATTTAAATGCTGCGACTCTGCCAGCCGTAAAGTTTTCCTTATCCTTCATCCCGATTTTTCCCAAAAGTCATCATGTAACCCCCATGTAACCCAATAATAGCAATATAAAGGAATACAAAGCAACACTTGAAATATTGAAAAACTCAATAAAACCAATAAATACAATGGTTTAGTCGTTTTTAGGAATAAATGGGAATGTTGAGAAATGCCATTATATTCGGGCTCATAACCCGAAGGTCGTAGGTTCAAATCCTGCCCCCGCAACCAAACAGTAGAAGGCTTCTAGGTCAATTGACTCAGAAGCCTTTTTGCTTTTCTGACCTCAGAAGGTAAACATCGGTTGTATT
>CAIYZI010000135.1 GCA_903930665.1 uncultured beta proteobacterium | reverse complement strand
GCAGGTCTTTTTTGTGCTGGTATAGCCGGTCAATTAGGGAAAAAGGTTCTGGTACTTGATCACTCCGAGATCTTGTGTGAAAAAATTCGCATAAGCGGAGGGGGGCGCTGTAATTTTACGAACCTTCACAGTAGTCCAGCAAATTTTCTCTCACTTAATCCTAGTTTTGTGAAGAGCGCTTTGGCGCGTTATCCCTCAAAAGAATTTATCAAGCTTGTTCAGTCGTATCGCATTGACTATCACGAGAAGCATCAAGGGCAGTTATTTTGTGATGATTCTGCGATGCAAATTATTGAAATGCTTTTATCCGAGTGCACTAAAGGTCAGGTGAAGATCAGAAATCCCATCAAGGTTGAGGGTATTGAGAAGGCCGCTGATGTGTGGATTGTAAAAACAGATGCAGGCCTTGAAAAAACTAAATCAGTTGTGATGGCAACCGGTGGATTGCCAGTGCCAGCAATTGGAGCGAGCGCTTATGCATTGGATATCGCAAAGCAATTTGACTTAAAGGTCGTAGACCCTCGCCCTGCATTAGTGCCCTTATCTTTTACTTCTGAAACTTTTTTCAATTTAAATGAATTGGCTGGCCTCAGCTTGCCGGTCCGCGTTAGTTCAGGATCAAAAGGTACTCGTTATGGCGCCTGCCGTTTTAATGAAGACCTGCTCTTAACTCACAAAGGTTTATCTGGCCCAGCAGTTCTCCAGGCAAGTAGTTATTGGGTAGAGGGTGAAACAATTCATGTAGACTGGCTGGGCTCCATTGAGAGGGTTGGTGGCTTTAATTGCGATGAGTTATTTAATAATGAAGACAACCGCTTAAAGCTAACTGAAACGATCCTATCTTCTGTATTGCCACAACGTCTTGCGAGGGCTTTTGCAGAGCAAAAAAACCTTCTGGGTAAAAAGTGGGCAGAAGTTTCCAAGAAAGATCGACAGGCTCTTAAAGAGTTGATTACTAATTGGTCTGTAAAACCTGCGGGAACATTAGGTTGGAAAAAGGCTGAGGTGATGTTAGGCGGGGTTGATACAAAAGATCTTGATGGGCAGACTATGATGTCTCGCAATCACCCAGGTCTGTATTTCATTGGGGAATGCGTAGATGTTACTGGGCACTTAGGTGGCCATAATTTTCAATGGGCGTGGTCTAGCGGCTTTGCTTGCGCCCAAGCTCTCTAATATAAAAATTAAAGACTTAATTCTTAGCTTTTTTCCGTTGTTTTTCACGAGCTCGAATATTGAGCATTTCTACTGCGAGTGAAAAAGCCATGGCTACATAAACATAGCCCTTGGGAATATGTATCCCCATACCTTCGGAGATCAGGACAACTCCGACTACAGTCAAAAAAGACAGAGCCAATACCTTGACGGAGGGGTGGTGATGCACAAAATCCCCAATAGGCTTGGCTGCCATTAGCATGATCAGCACTGAAGCCAATACCGCAGCAATCATGACGCTAATTTGGTCAACCATTCCTACTGCAGTAATCACGCTATCTAATGAAAAAATGATATCGAGTAAGCCAATTTGCAAAACGGAGCCTATAAATAATGTCAATAAAGATTTCTTTTGGCTTATTGGTAGATTTTCAGAGTTACTCGGCTCTTGATGGGTTCCGGACTCCACTTCAATGTAGATTTCTTTTGAAGCCTTCCAAAGGAGGAAGAAGCCGCCAATTAAAAGAATAAGATCTCTACCGCTGATGGGGTGATCTTGCACAATTACAAGCGGGTTCGTAAGACCCATCACCCATGAGATGCTTAGCAGAAGCAAGATGCGGGTGACTAAAGCAAAAAGCAAGCCAAAGCGCCTTACCTTCTCTCTGATTTCTTCGGGAAGGCGATTCGCAATGACACTAATAAAGATGATGTTGTCGATACCCAAAACAATTTCTAGGGCTGCTAATGTAAAAAAGGCAATCCACATATTGGGATCGCTTAGTAAGTGGATAGGGTATTCAAGCATGATGATTTTTGTTTAATCTTTATAGAGTTCAATCAGGTGCCACATTAATTGGGTTAGTTTCGCATCCAGTTGGCAGTGTTTAGGAATGACTCTTCTAACTGAGCTCCAATATTCCCTCCAATGCCACAATCTTCCATAGCTTGGTACATGCATGCTAACCATTGATCTCGCTCCTTTAGTCCGATCTTAAATGGCAAGTGCCTTGCTCTGAGCATGGGGTGGCCATATTT
>CAIYZI010000134.1 GCA_903930665.1 uncultured beta proteobacterium | reverse complement strand
CTCCGCCCGCACCCGCACCACCAACGCCTGAAGATATCGTTTTGCTACGTGAGATTCGGGATAGCTTGAAAAATAAATAGCCCAGCCCTGCGACCGCCAAAAATAACGTCAAAAAATTAAGCGGGGAATTAATGATCAATGTCCAAGATCTGAGACTGCAATCTCAGACCCTCTTTTCAGAAGGCCTCGCTTTATTTCAGGCGGGTAAGGTTACAGAGGCAGAAAAAAAATTCTTAAACGCCATAAGAATTGATGCCAATAATTTTGATGCTCTCAATCTTGCTGGGATTTGCGCCTATCAAAAGTGTGAATACACACAAGCTTTGAATTTCTTGAAAAATGCCCTGGCCATTAACAATGAATCACCCTACACGCACAACACACTTGGACTGATCTATCAAAATCTAGGTCAATTTACAGAAGCGCTTGAGGAGTTTAATCTCGCAATAAGCCTTCAAGATAGCATCCCAGAAATTCACAATAACCGTGCAAATGCCTTAAGAAACCTAAAACAATTAGATGCGGCAATCATTGCCTATCAGAATGCAATTACGCTAAGATCTCATTATCCAGAGGCTTACAGCAATTTAGGCGTTTGCTTGAATGAAACTGGCCAATATCAGAATGCAATCGCCAGCCTTGAAAGGGCGATTCACCTAAACCCTCATTTTTCCGAGGCATTCAATAATCTTGGCAATGTGCATCACAGTGTCGGCAACTATCGGACAGCATTAAATTACTATCAGCAGGCCATTCACATCAGTCCAGAGTATCTAGATGCCTACATTAATTGCGCAAATACTTATAAATCACTAAAAGAATTTGATGATGCATGTGATTACGCCAAAAAAGCGCTTGAATTAAATTCACAAAATTCACGGGCCACTTACCTACTTGGCGAAATTTTTTATGACCAAGGCGATTCTTTGGAGGCTCAAAAAAATTATCAAGCTACCTTAGACCTTAATCCCAATGATGCCAATGCACGATTTGCTCTAACCGTGGCACAAATTCCAAAGGTAGCAGTAGATTCAAATCAAATGGTGTTATCTAGAACTCGGCTTGAAAAGGAATTGGGCACTCTTGAGGCATGGTTAAAAAGTTCAAGGTCGAATGGAGAGTTAATCAATTGTGGGTCGCGCTCGCTTTTTTACCTAGCCTATCAAGAAAGCAATAATAAAAAATTATTAAGTCGTTACGCAAAAATGAGATCGCTTATTCTGCAATCTTGGCAGCAGACCAATGGATTATTACCCACCAAATCAAGAGGAATATCGTCAAGCAAAATTCGACTGGGTATAGTGAGCGCGCATTTCTCAAATCACCCCGTTTGGCATGCGATTACAAAGGGAGTCTTATTAAATTTAGATAAAAGTCAATTTCAGATTGACCTTTTCGACCTTGGAATGGCAATGGACGAAGAGACCGAGTTAGCCCAAAAAAATAGTGCTAGCTACACAAAGGTCAAACAAGATCTTTCCAAATGGTGTCGCACGATTCTAGATAAAAATATAGATGTATTGCTTTACCCAGAAATAGGCATGGATCCATTGACTTTGGAGTTGGCCTCACTCAGGCTGGCACCACTTCAACTGGCCTCATGGGGACACCCAGAAACGACTGGTATCGAAACCATCGACTACTTCATCTCGGCAGAAGATCTTGAACCTGAAAATGCAGAAGAAAATTACTCCGAAAAGATTTTTTTACTCCCGCATTTAGGTGCTTATTTTTTGCCATCGACCAATCTTCCTGTGGACTTGAAACTGGAAGATCTTGGACTGACTGATGACACACCATTAATTCTATGTCCTGGCTCACCCTCAAAATACAATCCAGAAAATGATTTGGTTTTTGTGGAAATTGCAAAAAAATTAGGTCAATGCCAACTCATATTTTTCAACTTTGAAGGTAGATTAACCCAGATTCTTAGGGATCGTCTAGAAAAAATATTTGAAGAAAATAATTTGATTTTTGCCGACTATGTGAGATTTATTCCTTTTTTAAGTAAGGAAAATTTCTATGGGCTAATGAAACAATCTGACTTGTATTTAGACGCGATAGGTTTTTCAGGCTTTAATACCGCAATGCAGGCGATTGAATGTAATCTGCCCATCGTCACAAAAGAAGGGAAATTTATGCGCGGTCGACTTGCAAGCGGAATTCTCAAGCGACTTGGTCTTGGTTCTCTTGTGGCAAAAACAAATGCTGACTATGTTTTACTGGCAGTAGAACTCATTACCAATCAAACAAAGGCCTCAGAAATCCGTCAGCAGATAGAGCAAAGAAAAGAAATTCTTTTTAGAGATCTACAACCTGTTCATTGTCTCGAAGAATTTCTAGTAAAGCATGCTAGTTAGCCAATATTTTTGATAAGAAATCTTTAGCTCTTGGTGAGCGCTCTTCAGGACGAGAAAAGAATTCTTCCTTGCTGCAATCCTCTATGATGCGACCTTGATCCATAAATATCACGCGATTGCTTACTTTACGGGCAAAGCCCATTTCATGGGTAACGCAGCACATTGTCATACCCTCATTAGCAAGCTTGACCATGACATCCAGTACCTCACCCACCATCTCTGGATCCAAAGCAGATGTAGGCTCATCAAACAACATCACAATCGGATCCATACTCAGGGCGCGAGCAATTGCAACGCGCTGCTGCTGACCACCTGAAAGTTGTCCAGGAAATTTATCTTTTTGAGCAATTAAACCCACACGCTCCAGGTACTTTAAGCCATGCTGTTTCGCCTCATCAACAGAACGTCCGAGTACCTTAACCTGGGCAAGGGTTAAGTTTTCAGTAATGCTGAGATGTGGAAATAATTCAAAATGCTGAAAAACCATTCCTACGCGAGCACGTAACTTAGGTAAATTGGTTTTAGGATCATGCAGCTCAACTCCATCAACATTGATCTCACCTTTTTGAAATGGCTCCAAAGCATTAATTGTTTTAATCAGCGTTGATTTGCCTGACCCAGAAGGCCCGCAAATAACCACTACCTCCCCCTTTTTAATGGATGTACTGCAATCTGTAAGGACCTGAAAAGAGCCATACCACTTTGAAACATTTTTAAGTTCAATCATGATGATCTATTTAGTGAGAAGCAGAATTAACTAACGAATGATGGCCACTTTGGCTTGAATCAAACGAACGGCTTTTGAAAGTGAAAAGCAAATGATGAAATACGTTAAGGCCGCCAAAATATAAGTTTCGATTGGTCGACCAAAGTTTTTACCTGCAATTTCAAAGCCTTTCAATAAATCATAGGCACCAATTGCATAGACTAAGGACGTGTCTTGAAACAAAACAATCGTTTGAGTCATAAAAATTGGCAGCATGTTTCTGAAGGCTTGCGGCAATATAACAAGGCGCATATTTTGGCCGTATGTCATTCCCAATGCTTCCCCAGCGTAAATTTGCCCCCTTGGAATTGACTGTATTCCAGCCCTAACAATTTCAGAGAAAAAAGCAGCTTCAAATGCAATAAATGTAATGATTGCAGATAAGTCAGCGCCAATTGGTCGACCGATCAACATGGGCATCAAGAGAAAGAACCACAAAATAACCATTACCAATGGAATTGCTCGCATGGTATTGACATAGAACGTTGCGGGATAAACCAAAAGGGGCTTTCCCGAAAGGCGCATTAATGCCAAAAAGGTCCCAAAAACTATTCCACCAATGGTTGCCAGGACGGTTAATTGGACACTAAATACCAGCCCCTTAAGAATGTAGTTAGTGAATAAATCCCAGTTATAGAAACTGATGTCTAGACTTAACATATCGCCACCATCTAGTGCGCACCAGCGCTATTGACTGGAGAAATAAACCCAGGAATACGACTTCGCTTCTCTATCAAAGCCATTACGCGATTTACCGCAAAAGCAGATAGGGCATACAAGATTGTCACCGCCAAATAAATCTCAACCCCACGAGAAGTTTCTTCTTGGGACTGCATCGCAAATAATGTGAGCTCTGGCACTGAAACTGCAAAGGCTACAGAAGAGTTCTTAATGAGATTCATGCTCTCTGAAGTTAAGGGTGGAATAACAATACGTAGAGCCATTGGCAAAATAACGTAGCGATAACTTTGCACAGTGGTTAAACCCAAAGCTGTAGCTGCGGCACGCTGCCCACTTGGCAGAGATTGAATGCCTGCCCTGACCTGCTCGGCAATTCGTGCTGAGGTAAAAAAGCCGAGGGCTAGACTCACCAGCCAATAAGCAGGTAATGCCTTTAAGGGCAGAATAAATGCTGGGATGACGTGATACCAAAGAAACACTTGCACCAGGATTGGAATATTTCTAAATAACTCAACCCAAGCAGTTGAAGCTTGCACCAATACCCTACTGAGACGCCCATTATCAGGAAGAGTCCGCAATGATCCCATAACAGCACCTAGAAGCAAGGCAATCATTAAACTCAAGCCAGATACCGCTAAAGTCCAACCCCAAGCTTTCATGAGCCAATCTAAATAACTTGGGTCGGCATTTTGACCAAGCCCAAGCAAAGAGGAGAAGCAGCGATCAACCACTTCTCCATCTAAGGTGTTTTTACAAAAGACACCAAAATCTAAAGCCATATTAGCCTGCCCTAATTAAAAAGAAGCGACTTATTTCTTTAAGTAATCTTCAGCAGGCTTGTTATTCAAATTAGCCCAAGCATTTTTTGTCGCGGGAGATAACTCAAGCCCCACAACAATATTTTTTGGTGGAATCGGCGATAAAAACCATTTATTCCATAGTTTAGGCATTGCACCACTGGCAACAATTTTTGCAATCGCAGCATCCACGGCAGCTAAAAACTCAGGATCATCCTTTCGAGTCATGATAGCAATTGGCTCAGTGCTGAGTACTTCACCAACGATTTTGTAGTCTTTTGGATTTTTGGAGTTAGCAATATTCCCCGCCAAAATAGAACCATCCATCACAAATGCATCAGCACGCCCAGACTCCAGCAACAAGAAGCTATCGGCATGATCTTTACCATATACCTCTTCAAAATTTACACCATTAGCCTTTTCGTGTTGACGTAGCAACTTCACCGAAGTGGTGCCTGTTGTTGTGGCCACTTTTTTACCAGATAACTGAGCAATTGAAGTAATGCCTGAATTTGCTTTTACAGCAATACGCACCTCCTCAACATACAAGGTATACGCAAAATTAACGTCTTTCGCACGCGCAACGTTATTGGTCGTAGTACCGCACTCGATATCTACTGTGCCGTTTTGGACCAAGGGTACGCGATTTTGAGAGGTAACTGGCTGATAGTTAATCTGGATCGTCTTCATGCCCAGCTTATCTTTAATATCGGCCAAAATCATGCGGCAGATTTCAACATGATAGCCATCAAAGCGATTATCACCAGTGGTGTAAGACATTGGAATAGAGGACTCACGTACCCCCATCGTTACGGCTCCAGAAGATTTAATCTTATCTAGAGTGGCACTTGCTGCCAAAGCCGCCTGAGAAACGGATAGACCGCAAGCAATGAATAAAAGAGAGGCTAAAAGCGCTCGCACTGGCTTATTGGATGTCATATTGCCCTTATTAATAATGAGTATTCACTAAATCTCCATTCCATATGATCTACACAATACATTCTTCGGTCAAGTGGGATTTATCAGGATATTTGCCAGCTCAAGAAAAGGAAGTCATAAAGAAAAAACCCATCGCGTTTCCACGATGGGTTTATTTGATACCAAACTAATTTTCAACTAGCTTACGCTAGCGTTAAATTAGAAAGTGTGACGTACGCCAATACCGTAGTTGTTCATGCTTCCACCAACAGTAGTACCTGCAGCTGTTGCAGCTGTAGAAGTCACTGTTGAACCGTAGATCGCATACAAGTTAGTACGCTTGCTCAACCAGTAGTTAGAACCTAACTGCCAGCCATTGAAGTTAG
>CAIYZI010000133.1 GCA_903930665.1 uncultured beta proteobacterium | reverse complement strand
TTTTCTCCCTAAGTTAAACAAGAACCTCTAAATTTTGAGACTTATAAGATTTCATCAAGTCTTATGTCTTATATAAGAGTTTAGACAGATTCAAAAACCATGCAAGTCTATTTAGATAAATTGATAAAATTATTTAACTCATATTAATCAATAGGTTAAATAGTATTTTTTACAATGTGGGAAGTTTAGCCACTAGATGAAAACCTATAATCCTTAAATTCAGCACTACATTTTACGTATGGAAATAGCATTTCATATTATGAAAATATAAAGACCACAATCCTAGGAGTTAGGGAAATAAAAAACCCGGCTCTTGCGAAGCCGGGTTTATAGGTGAGTCGGGCGAATTAACGAGTAAAGATAAATTCACCCTTTTTATCTACATCTACAGGGACAATGTCCTTTGGCCCAAACTTGCCTTCCAAGATCATTTTGGATACTGGATTCTCAATATGCTGCTGAATCGCACGTTTGAGTGGTCTAGCCCCATATACGGGATCAAAGCCGACTTCTGCAATCTTATTGAGAGCTGCATCGCTCACTTCAAGCTGCATATCCACCTTAACTAAACGATCAGACAAGTTCTTGAGCAGTATTTTGGCTATATTGGCAATGTTGCCTTTATCGAGTCCGTGGAACACCACAATCTCATCAATACGATTTAGGAATTCAGGGCGGAAATGGTTCTTCAGCTCGTTAAATACTGCGTCTTTAATTTCCGATTGCTTCTTATCAGTCATCGATTGGATTAAATGTGAGCCAATATTACTGGTCATCACGATTACAGTATTTTTGAAATCAACCGTACGACCTTGACCATCCGTTAATCGTCCATCATCAAGCACCTGTAAGAGCACATTAAAGACATCTGGGTGGGCCTTTTCAATTTCATCAAACAGAATGACGCTGTAAGGATGACGACGTACTTGCTCCGTTAAATATCCACCCTCTTCGTAACCAACATAACCGGGAGGCGCGCCAATTAAGCGGGCTACGCTGTGTTTTTCCATAAACTCGCTCATATCGATACGAATTAAATGTTCTTCACTATCAAACAAGAAGCCTGCCAGGGCCTTACAGAGTTCGGTTTTACCAACACCGGTAGGCCCCAAGAACAAGAAAGATCCATAAGGACGATTCTCTTCAGCAAGACCAGCACGTGAACGACGAATTGCATCAGATACTGCACGAATCGCTTCCTCTTGACCAACCACGCGGTTATGCAATAGCTCTTCCATTTTGAGTAGCTTATCGCGCTCACCTTGCATCATCTTGGATACGGGAATGCCTGTTGCACGTGAGACTACTTCCGCTATTTCTTCAGCGCCTACTTGTGTACGCAAGAGTTTATTTTTTACAACACCATCTTTATTGCCTTTAGCTTCAGCAGCAGCTGCAGATTTAAGTTTAGCTTCAAGCTCAGGCAATCTACCATATTGCAATTCAGCAACTTTCTCCAACTTACCTTCACGTTGAAGCTTGGCAATTTCTGCACGGGTTTTTTCAATCTCCTCTTTGACATGAGCAGCGCCCAATACCGCACCTTTTTCAGCCTTCCAGATTTCATCTAGATCTGCAGACTCAGCACCAAGACGTGCGATCTCCTCCTCAATCAAAGCAAGACGCTTTTGAGAGGCCTCATCCTTTTCCTTCTTAACAGCCTCACGCTCAATCTTCAACTGAATCAAACGGCGATCTAATTTATCCATCACCTCTGGCTTGGAATCAATCTCCATACGAATGCGTGAGCCGGCTTCATCAATAAGGTCGATTGCCTTATCTGGTAAAAAACGATCTGTAATATAGCGATGAGACAGCTCGGCTGCTGCAACAATCGCTGGATCGGTAATCTCAATTCCATGATGAAGCTCATAGCGCTCTTGTAAACCCCGGAGAATGGCAATCGTTGCCTCTACGCTGGGCTCTTCAACCATCACCTTTTGGAAACGACGCTCTAAAGCAGCATCTTTTTCAATGTATTTACGGTACTCATCCAAAGTCGTTGCGCCAATACAATGCAATTCGCCACGAGCCAATGCTGGCTTAAGCATATTGCCCGCATCCATTGCTCCATCACCTTTGCCTGCTCCAACCATTGTATGAATCTCATCAATAAAGATAATGGTACGACCCTCATCTTTAGCAACGTCACTTAACACTGATTTGAGGCGCTCTTCAAACTCACCGCGATATTTAGCGCCAGCCAGTAACAAGGCCATGTCTAAAACCAAAACACGCTTATCTTTTAAAGTCTCTGGAACTTCGCCATTCACGATACGTTGCGCTAAGCCCTCAACAATCGCCGTCTTACCTACGCCAGGTTCACCAATGAGAACTGGGTTATTTTTACCACGACGTTGCAAGATTTGAATAGTGCGACGAATCTCATCATCACGCCCAATCACTGGGTCTAGCTTACCCATGCGGGCACGTTCCGTTAAATCAATGGTGTATTTTTTCAAGGCTTCACGTTGACCTTCAGCATCTGCACTATTCACCGATTCTCCTCCGCGCACTAAATCAATAGCCGCTTCTAACGATTTACGATTTAATCCATTATCACGAGCAATCTTACCGAGCTCGCCTTTATCATCTGAAGCCACCAATAAAAAGAGTTCACCAGCAATGAATTGATCACCACGTTTATTGGCTTCTTTTTCTGTCAAATTGAACCAATTATTTAAATCACGTCCAATCTGAACCTCACCACTGGTTCCCTGAACTTCGGGTAAATTGCCAATAAGTTTTTCCAAGCCCTTTTCTAGGCCGGAGACATTCACTCCCGCCCTAGTTAAAAGGCTTTTTGCCCCACCATCTGAGTCACGCAGCATTGCCAACAATAAATGGGCTGGCTCAATGTATTGGTTGTCTTTTGCTAAAGCAAGGCTTTGCGCCTCACTCAATGCTTCTTGAAATTTGGTTGTTAATTTATCTATTCTCATTTTTTACCTAATATCCAAAAATTGTTATTTCTCAGGGTTAATTTCAACTATTCTGAAGGTCGCATTTAGGCGACCAATATATCTATAGAATATAAGGGCAATATTGCCAATTTCAAGGTTTTGTAACCTTTTTTAAGCGAATTTAACCCTAAAAGACCTGATTTTGACCTGGCTTGTTTACCTTCTTGAGTGTTCTGATGGCACCTTCTATGCCGGCATTACCAATCGCTTAGAACACCGCTTGGCGGCTCATAATTCTGGGGAAGGTGCGCGTTATACACGCTCACGTAGGCCAGTCGTGCTATTGGCTACCCAACCTCACCCTGATCGCTCGGAGGCATCCAAGGCGGAGGCTAGACTTAAAAAGTTACCTAGAACTTTAAAACTTGCGTTCTTTACGGGTGACCCCGATCTAGATAACTTGATTTAATTATGAATATTATTCTTTAACCCAACGAGCCATTGCAGCATCGTCAGTAACACGAGCATCTACCCAGCGTCCACCTTCAGACGTTTGCTCCTTCTTCCAGAAGGGTGCAGCTGTTTTAAGGTAATCCATGATGAACTCGCAAGCAGCAAATGCTTCACCGCGATGTGAGCTTGTTACAGCTACCAGAACAATTTGATCCTCGGGAAGCATTGAACCCACTCGATGAATAATTAAGGAGTCTCGGATATTCCAGCGCTCTTTGGCTTGCGATGCGATTTCCTCAAGCGACTTTTCAGTCATTCCGGGATAGTGCTCAAGCGCCATCTCTTTGACTGCGCTGCCTTCATTCATGTCACGCACAGTGCCTAAGAAGGTGACTACTGCGCCGACTTGAGAATCCCCCTTACGTAGCGCTGCTATTTCAGCGCTTACATCAAAATCAGGTTCTTGAATACGTACGGGCATTCCTTACCCCCCAGTAACAGGAGGGAAAAATGCTACTTCAGCCCCCTCTTCAAGATTCGTCTGAAAATCCACCATCTGGTGATTTAATGCGCAACGAATCGGCTTGCCTTCCGCCAAAGCATTGGCCCAAGCACTGCCACGTTGACGAAGGAAAGAGCGTAGATCTGCAATCGTCTTTATCGGTTCTGGAACAATCAGGATTTCTTGTGAGCAAGCAAGTGCTTCGCGTAAAGAAGCAAAGAATCTAAGTTCAATTTTCATAAAGTGATCGTAATCCGAATTCCGAGAATGTGCTTTAAATTGAATTAGCTAAGCAAGGCATTGAAGGGAAGATATTTAACCAGATCGCCTTTTTTAAATGCATGACCTGGGGGGCAATCCACCAAGCCATCACCCCAGGAAGCACTAGTTAATACACCAGAGCTTTGATTGGGAAACAGATCTAAGCC
>CAIYZI010000132.1 GCA_903930665.1 uncultured beta proteobacterium | reverse complement strand
CAGCGTACATATTGTGCGTACCTAAAACCCCTAACAATCCGACATCCAATTTGAGGATTTGCCCGATAATAGGGACATGGAAGAAAAAGTACGCGTTTCAAAATTACTGTCCGAGCTTGGGCTCTGTTCACGCCGCGAGGCCGATAGCTATATTGAGCAAGGTTTAGTAACAGTTGATGGGGAGCTTGTAAACGAACTAGGAGTTCGAGCCTTTCGCCATCAAAAGATTGAACTGCAGTCCGTTGCTAAGGCGCAGCAAGCCTCAAGAATTACCGTAATCCTCAATAAGCCCGTTGGTTTCATTTCTCATTTTGATGATGAACAAGAATATAAACCTGCGGCATCCCTCATTACCCCAGAAAACTATTTTCCTAGCCCATTAGACAGGGGGCGTAGTCCACGATTTAATACCAAAGGTTTAGCGCCTGCTGGACGGCTAGATATTGACTCCACAGGAATGCTGGTATTAACTCAAGATGGGCGCATTGCCAAACTCCTCATTGGAGAAAATAGCCCAATTGAAAAAGAATATTTAGTGCGCGTAGAGGGCAGGCTTTCATTTGAAGATTTAGATCGCCTGCGACACGGGCTAAGCCTAGACGGAGTTGAGCTAAAACCAGCACAAGTGAGTTGGCAGAATGAAGATCAACTCCGCTTTGTATTGCGCGAAGGTCGTAAACGTCAAATCCGTCGCATGTGTGAAATGGTTGGATTGAAGGTTTTAGGCTTGAAACGGGTTCGCATGGGTCGTATTTCCCTAGGACCCCTCCCATCAGGGCAATGGCGATTTGTCCGTCCTGATGAGCAATTCTAAGTAGCTGATCCCCGCTTATAATCCTGTTCAAACCTTGATTATTAAACGCAGAATTACCATCGATACCATTTCCTCCAGCACCCCAGGCGCAGAAGTTTTAAGACGCCGTAGTTTTGCCATCATCTCCCATCCAGATGCTGGCAAAACCACGCTCACAGAAAAGCTTTTGCTCTACGCCGGAGCTATTCAAATTGCGGGTAGCGTTAAAGCCCGAAAAGCTACAAGACACGCTACCTCTGACTGGATGGAGATTGAGAAGCAACGCGGTATTTCTGTAGCGAGCTCAGTCATGCAGATGGAATATCGGGACTGCATTATTAACTTACTCGATACCCCGGGTCACCAAGACTTCTCTGAAGATACTTATCGCGTATTAACTGCGGTTGACTCAGCCCTTATGGTCATTGACGCGGCTAATGGAGTGGAATCACAAACCCTGCGCTTATTAGAAGTTTGTCGCGCCCGCAACACACCTATTGTTACCTTCATCAATAAAATGGATCGCGAAGTAAAGCCACCAATGGAGTTGATGGATGAAATTGAGACTGCATTAGGCATTGAGGTTGTCCCCTTTACTTGGCCAGTTGGCATGGGCAGATCTTTTGCGGGGGTTATTGATATTGCCAACATGCAGATGCGCATGTTTAAGTCTGGCGAGGATCGGGTAACCGAAGATTCCCATGCGATTGTAGATATTCATGATCCAGCCCTTAAAGAACGTCTTGGCGTAGATTTAGAAAATGCTTTAGCCGAAGTTGATCTCATTAAAAACGCAATGCCTGCTTTTGATCGTGAAGCCTTTCTAGCAGGCCGGCAATCACCAGTCTTCTTCGGATCAGCTATCAATAATTTTGGCGTAAGAGAGATTCTCAATACCTTAGTCGAGTTAGCTCCATCGCCTGGATCACGTAAGGCTTTACAGCGTGAAGTTAGTCCCGCTGAAAATAAATTCTCTGCTGTTGTCTTTAAGATTCAGGCGAATATGGATCCCGCACACCGAGATCGCGTTGCCTTTTTACGCATTTGCTCTGGACACTTTGTGCGCGGCATGAAATTAAAAATTTGTCGAAACGGTAAAGAAGTTCGAACCAATAACGCTCTTTCTTTTTTATCCCAACGCCGTGATATTTTGGATGAAGCCTTTCCGGGCGACATCATTGGATTACCAAATCATGGTTTGCTTCGTCTTGGGGACACCCTAACTGAAGGCGAGCAGTTGCAATTTACTGGCTTGCCATTTTTCGCCCCAGAAATCTTCCGCATGGTGGAGTCTGCAGACCCCTTACGCTCTAAGCAATTACGCACTGGTCTAATGCAGCTCGGGGAAGAGGGCGCAATACAGGTTTTCCGCCCTATGGGAGGGGGCACCATGCTGTTGGGAGCCTTCGGTCAGCTTCAATTTGAGGTTGTCAGTCATCGCCTACAAACAGAATATGGCGCTGAAGTCAGACTGCTTCCGGCGCGCTATAGCCTGGCTCGCTGGGTTAGCTCCGACGATCCTGTTGCCCTGAAAAAATTTACCCAAGAAAACCTTCACCGCATGGCTGAAGATGTTGTGGGAGCAGCCGTGTTTTTAGCCTCTCATAAATCAGAGCTGGATGTTGCTCAGCAACGCTGGGAATCCATTCAATTCCATGCGCTCAGAGAGCATGCTGGCCTAATTTATCAATCAAACCTAGCAGGTTAAATATAGATTATTTGACAGGCTTGCAGTCAAAGATGGAAACCAAAGAACTATCGCTATTTCGATAGATAGCCACTTTGCCATATTGAGCACAATACGCATTTGCTTTGGGAGTCAATTGCGCAATGGAATCGCCATCGCTATTTAGAAATGTGACATGGTTAGCATCAGATGCATCGGTATACACAGCCGCACAAGCCATCAAACCCATAGAAGCAAAAATTGCTACAGATAAATATTTTTTCACAAGTTAACCTTAATCATTTCTCAGAAGCTCGATATCGTAAAAGCATCATGATCTAAACATAAAGTAGACGGCGCCGAGCAGGCAAGCACCAGCCCAAAGGTAATCCAACTTAAAAGGCTCACCCATGTAAAAGACCGCAAAAGGTATAAATACGCTTAATGTAATAGCCTCTTGTGCAATTTTGAGCTGCCCAAGACTGAAGTGCTGAAAACCTAAGCGATTTGCAGGAACCTGAAGTGCATACTCGAAAAATGCAATGAACCAGCTTACCAAAACCGCTATCCACCACGGCTTAGAAGACAAATTCTTTAAATGGGCATACCAAGCAAAAGTCATAAAGACATTTGAAAGCATTAATAAACCAATAAAGCTGTACGGCCCATTAAACATAGATAAATTGAGCATTCGCCAATCATAGTGCCAGAATGAGTCATCTCGTTTTATTATTGCCAGATGAGTACAACCCACTTCTGCCTCATTCGCCATGGTGAAACCCCTTGGAATGCCGAAGGTCGTCTTCAAGGGCACACTGACATCGCCTTAAATTCCCATGGCCAAGAACAAGCGACTCAGATGGCAGCGGCGCTTAAAGCTGCAAACTTTCATTTTGATGTGCTGTATACCAGCGACCTACAAAGAGCGGCCGACACAGCAAATGCCATCGTAAAGCTGTTTGGTAAGCCCGCCGTTTCGGACAAGGAATTACGTGAGCGGCATTTTGGAGTCTTACAAGGACTCAAAATCAGCGAAGCGCCACAAGCTCACCCTAAAGTCTGGAAGGTCCATTTAGCACGTGATCTTGAACACGATTTAGAAGGCGGCGAAAGTATTTCTCAATTTGCCAGTCGAATTAAGAATGCGCTTGAAAGAATTACACAGGATCACCCTGGAAAAACCATTTGTCTTGTTAGCCATGGTGGCGTACTCGATATGATCTATCGCATTATTACCCAGCAAGCGCTTAGCGCCCAGCGTATTGCCTCTGTGCCCAACGCCTCCTTAAATCGCATAGCTCATGATGGGCAAAGATGGGTCGTTGAGAAATGGGCCGACATAAGTCATCTTGTAGATGACTCCCTAGACAATGTGGACCTCTAAAAATTAATAAGTTCATAAGGCTCTCAGCCCTTTTACCTCTACTGATCCTATGCTTTCAGCCGCTATCAGCATATGCAGCAGATGATGTACCCGACAGCTTACCCGATCACATTGTTGGAGATCTCGGTGTAGCACTATATTCAACGAACCTTCACACCGGTAGCGAAGGAACGCAATCCATTGCAATGCCATATGCATTTTTTGACTACCAACGTTTTTTTGCGCGAATAGATCAAGTCGGCTTTAAAACTTTCAAAATGGGTTATGGTTATTTTGAGCTTGCTGGAAAAGTTAACCTAGACGACTACAAAATAAGATCCGTCATCAATGGCGCTTTAATTAATAAGAGTGATCCTATCCCATTGGGTGTTGGGACATTTCAAGAAACTCCCATTGGGGGATTTTTTGTAAACGCTTATTATGACTTCGGAAAATCCCAAGGAGCACTATATGAGGCTTCCTATTTTGGAGAAATAGATACCTATAGAGATATCAAAATCTACCCACAATTGGGACTTCAAAGACAATCTAGTCAATACGCCAACTACTATTACGGCATTAGCGCAGCGGACTCTCAACTCACTGGATATAGCACTTATACCGCGCCCGCCACAACAAATCCATTAGCCGGGATAATGATTGAAATTCCAGTAGTAAATAGCTGGTACGTCAATATCTATGGAAAACGCAAATGGATGGGGGGCGGAATCAATAACAGCCCAGTCGTAACACGATCATTTCAAGACAATATTTTTATGGCTTTAGCATATCGATTTGAATAACCCCTTATTCCATCAATCCCCAAATTTTTGACAAGAAAAAACCACTCGAAAGTGGTTTATCTAGATTTAGAAATTACTTTCTAATATGAGCATGACGTGCAGCATCTTGTGA
The DNA here is from genome assembly GCA_903930665.1 of uncultured beta proteobacterium. Taxonomy (GTDB): domain Bacteria; phylum Pseudomonadota; class Gammaproteobacteria; order Burkholderiales; family Burkholderiaceae; genus Polynucleobacter. The sequence continues at coordinate 1,283 of CAIYZI010000132.1, read as the reverse complement.
CATGCCCTCACCCTTAGGCTTGCCTTCTAAAGCTTCTTTTTCAGCGGTAATTTCTTTTCGGCGCTCTTTGCAAGAGCCAGAAATTTCTTGGAGCGCCTTACGAGCTCTAGCAGCGGATGCTTTTACACCCTTTCCGTGAAATTTTTCGTTCTCTGATTTATAAACTTCGAACGCTTCAAGCAACTTGTCATGATGAGTCATATTTCTTCCTTTTAATGTTTTAAAAATGGCCAGACTGCCATTTACTTTACCCCAATGATACTTTTACCTTAAAAAGTCTTATATATTTTTGAATTGATTGCCGGCCAAAGTGATAACTATTTTTGAAAAATAGTGAGTAAAAGACTAAATCGCCCTGCTGAAAACGAAAAACCACCCGAAGGTGGTTTAGGCATTTCTTGTGAACTGCCGTCCTTATTAGAGCAACTAAAACACTATACCTTGATTACCTGTCAAGCTTAACCGTTACACCGCTGGCACTTAAGTTCAGCTGAAGCCCTTCAGACGTGCTTGTTAAGCGCATGATGACACCATTTTCATTTCTAAGAACCGTACCACCCATACCACCACCCAAGGTAATACTGCTTTCTAGCTTAGTAAAGGTCCCAGGAAATTTAGAGATATCAGTCAAATCATAAACCTCACCACTTGCCGATAATTTAGAAACACCAACGTTAGCGCCTAAACTCATTCCACCAATTTTAAATGGATATTTTTTTCCTTGATAGGTCAATACTCCACCGCCAGTGCTACCACCCACAATAAGCGCAAATTGCGTTTCACTAATACTCACTGTTCCGGACGGAGCCTTAGGTGCATCAGCAGCGCCAGCACCAAAACTAAGGATTCCGAAGCTAAGAATTAAGACTGAAAGCACTTTACGAATATTTTTCATTTAACTTCTCCAAAATTTTTGACGCCCAAAATTCAGACTCTAATCAGCAATATTGCTCATGCCAGCTTACTACATGCTTCTAAAATCTACAAACATATTCATCAAAAAATTCATAAATCATGTGTAGGAAAAATCCGTTTAACTGATGACATTAGAAAAAATGATTACACATCAAATCGTAGATAAAGATAGCTCAGATAGTGCGTCAATCTGCTGCAGATCATCCTCAGCAGAAGCTATCATTCTTTGCCCTAATAAGACTGAGGCAACAATCGCCATCATGGCTAGAAAAATGACAAGCTTGTGATGTGCCCAAGCAAACGTCAGAACCTCGGAAATTCCATGGGTCGACTTTATTGGTGAAGTTAAAGCCAATCTTTCCCAATCT
>CAIYZI010000131.1 GCA_903930665.1 uncultured beta proteobacterium | reverse complement strand
ATCTATTAATTTCCAATCTTTTTTTAATTGATATTTTGACATCGAACATCATACCAATATCTGAAAAGTCTAAATCGGGGATATCAGGCATTCCCGAAATTGCAGCATGGGATCGTTTGATCGCAGGATGCAGAAAATCAATAAAATCAAATACATCGCCTTGTTTTTTTTCTTGAATTAATTGAGCGATAGAGTGAATTTCATGCTGAAAAATTTTTAACGCATTTTTTTGATTTTTATTAATCTCTAAAATAAATTTTCTTCTTAACTCCTGATGAAGGTTTCCTTCGTGAGCAAGGGGAAGAAGATTTAAAATTTCAGAGGATACTTTTAAATCCAAGTTAAATCGGCTAGACAGTTCTTGCGTTGAAAAATCATGAACCTTAAAGGAGTCATCCTTGAGAATCTGATTAATTAAGTTTTGGCCAAAACATAACCAGCGCTGAAAACTATCAGACCAATAAATATCTGGCTGCCTTGAAATGCCTCCATTATTCCAATTATAAATGGATGATCTAGCACGCATCTTTTATTCTCTCACCCCAAAAAGGAAGTCGATAATACGGGTTTATATTTTTTAATGAGCTCAATTTGCTTCTCTAGAAACACTCTGAAATTTTCATCCGTTTGAGGCGCAGGCTTCAGTCCTAGACTTTCAATTTTTGCCTTTATCATGGGGTCGGATAATATTTTTCTGAGCAACTCTTCTAACCGCTCACCATTTTCCGCTGAGATATTTTTTGATGAAAAAATCCCATTCCAAATAGGGTAGTCGACCCCTTGAATTTTAAGCTCTCCCAAGGTTTTAAGGTTTGGGATTAATGGATTCCTTTTTTTTGCCGCAATGGCAAGAGCCCGCAATCTGCCATCCAGTAGATGGGGTCTTGCAGTGCTTAAAGATATAAACATAATGTCAATTTGATTTCCAAGCAAACCAAATAAAGCAGAGTGAGTGTCTTTGTACGGAATATGAAGTAGATGAATATTGCTCATGCTTTCAAGTAAAGCCATCTCAATAAATTGTGGCGTTCCAGACCCTGGAGAGGCAAATGTTAGAAAATCGCCTCTGGAGTGGGCCGCTATTAAAAAATCATCTAGGTTAGCAAAAGATGAATTTTTGGGGACCACCAGAACTAAGTCATCGGTTGCAATTTGAGTCAAAGGATAGAAATCATTAATGGGATGAACCGATTGTTCGGGAGTTAACACGCTATTAATCACAATTGGGTTTGCTGTTAATAAATAATAGGGATTATTCGCGTCTGAATTTTTAACCAATCGGGCACCAATTTCACCTGAAGCTCCAGTTCTATTCTCAACCAAGGCTACACAGTGGAGTTCCTGACCAATTCTAGGGGCAATTAAACGTGCCAATGAATCAGGTCCAGTGCCTGGGCTGAAAGGAACAACTAGATGGAAAATTTTTTGAGGGCAGATCGAATCAGCCGCCTTTCCCAGAGATTCTCCCAAAACCAAGCCAGGCAACATAAGGCAGAAAATAATGATGCAAAATTTCAAATCTCAGCTCTCTTCGCTTCTAGGGGTTTGAGTATTATTTTTCTCATAAAGCACCCGAAACTGTTGCCCCATCTCCATTCGCATGACTTTACCCATTTGATTACGCGGAATCTTGTTTAATTTAATATAAACAGAAGGACTTTTGTTACCCAATTCCCTTAAAGCATCTTCCTGCAAATGATTTAAATCAAAATGATCAGGCACAACCAAGGCAAGGGCAATATCTACGATTCCAAATTTATTTTCCAGACCAAATGCTGCGGCATCTTCAATGCCAGGGTAATCCAAGAAAAACTGATCAAGCAATACAGGATCCACCTTAAAGCCACCCCGATTAATAATTTCGCTATCTCGGCCAGATAAAACTAGAGCCCCATCAGCTGTCAAATACCCTTTATCGCCCGAATAAAACCAACCATCCTTGAATGACTTAGCGGTAGCTTGAGTATTTTTATAATATGAATCGATCATAGCGCCTGATTTCGTTCGCACTAAGCCTTCCTGACCAAAGGGCAAAGTTTCGTGGGACTCGTTAACTACTTCAATCTGAACGCCTACGAATGGATAACCCACTACCAAATTAGTTGCATGACTCTGAGTTAATTCGGACATACAAGTTCCGCCCACTTCGGTACTGCCATAGACATTGAAGACTTTCTTAGTTATTTGGCTTGTTATTTTTTCAAGTAACTTTGGTGTAACTGCGCCACCCCCAACTCTAACGGCTTGAATAAAATCAAGTCGAATGTTCAGCTGATTTGATCGTTCAATTAGACCAGCTATTTGAACGGGGGAGGCAATTAGATTTCTAATCTTAAACTTTTCTATCAATTGAATTGCATTCCCGCTGCCAACATAAACAATGTTACCCAAAGATATCGCACTTAAAGTAGACCAAAAACCCACTCCCGTTGATAGAGTCATCAGGCAGATGCTCTCGTCCTGAGAGGTCCAATGTTGGGTCACCAATTTAACTCTTTCTTTGAGGCATTTATAAGTAAATACAGCAGCTTTACTAGCCCCAGTAGTTCCACTGGTTAGGATAAGCCTGCATACTGACTCCTCGCCATATTCAATGGGCTGATTAATCTTAAAATTACGAATTGCGTCATTAATCCACTCCGCATCAATCACAATCTGATTTTTTGTTACTTCTGATGGGGAGGTTGGGGCATCGGTCAAAATCCAATCGCCTTCCAAATTACTACCATCTGAAAAATATCCATGATGTGACGAGCAGCTAATAAGACCCTCGTGAAAAGCGGAAAGTGTAAAAATTAAATCAAACAACGGATCTTTAAAAAAATTAATGGCTAGCTGTTGCGGCTTTAATCCCAAAGAGCGCAACTTTGATGCACAAGCACTAATTACGTAAAAAAATTCGCCAAAAGTATAAGATTTATCGATTAACTGAATGGCAATAGAATTAGGGCTAGCTTTGGCACGAAACAATAAATGCTCAATGGGACTATTCATTTTTGGGTATGTGTTAATTTAGTTAAAGGTTGTATTGTTGACATTAAATTAGGAGGATTGATTTTAACTCTTCAGCATAACTTTATCTGACATACCTGTTCCAGATGGGGGTTTGACAAAAAGCTAATACGTCAAATTTACTTGCTCAACCTATGTTATTGATTTTCTGGCGAATACTTTTAATCAATTCCTAAATCCTTCAGGATATTTGGATAGCCTCCCTTTGTTTTAGGGCCGAGAATTTTTAATGGCAGCACTTGAGAATAAATCTACACTCAATTACTGAAAGGCTACTGTAGATAAAGTGCTTTGGTATACAAGCTCACCCCACATACATCGTGTAATGAATCCCATGCGCTACTGCACTGGCAACATCGGCCGCACCTTCAGGCAAGGTCGCAAAGTCTTCTAGAACTGCTGCTCTAGAGATAAGACCTGCATTGAGTTGTTGATTCCAGT
>CAIYZI010000130.1 GCA_903930665.1 uncultured beta proteobacterium | reverse complement strand
GGGGTTCTGGAGTTGAGCTCGCTTAGCTTGAAGATAGGGATAAGGTATCGGACACTAAATGGCTTATTTGATTAGTTTGCTCTGGATGGCAAAACTGATAAACGAGTACTTTGATAAGTACAAAAAACACCAATATTGCTGCAATCATCCAAATGAGTATTTTCTTATTCATCGCTATCGAATCTCATCATGGTGATTGCACCTAAGTCATATTAGAGCTTGGGAATTTGCTTCAAATCCACTTGAATGGTGGCGCCATACTGCGCATTTAAACCAATCACTGAACGCAGTGGCACATGCTCTTTTTCTGAAAACCAGATTTCAAATGTCGCGGTGTCATCCTTTGAGGTGGTTTTGTAATAGCGGATTGCTTTTACCTTGGTGCCATCAAATGGAAAATCCCATGGCTCTCCACGTACCAAGGTATAAGTCTTGAGCGAACGTCCATCGGTGACAGGCAAGACCACCGATTTGGCAGGCAAATCTCGGCCAATAAATTGGTAGCCTACCGTGAGCATATCGAATAGCTTACCAGCATAAGGTGCCGCTCCTATTGGCACGCTACGCGAAGAGACTTTATAAAAATTGATAATGCTCTTTGGGGCATCCACTTTAGCAATCAGCAGCTCAGTATTACCGCGCTTTTCTTGATAGGTGTTGGTTACTAAACCATTAGGACCATTTGCCCCTACTGAATCACGAATTAACTTTTGGTCATTTAATACAGTAGCGAGAACTGCAGCCAAGGTGCCTGTGGAATTAATGTGGTACTGGTCTTTGCGAAGATCGACTTTATCGACTACGGTGGCCACCTGCATCGAACCTTTAACCAAGCTAAAAACTTGCTCGTAGGGACTAGGGGCTTCGCCAGACTGCTTTAAATATGCCGCCCGCTTGGCGGGATCAGCGGTAATTTTCAGATCGTATTCAAATTGGGCGGTTTGGGCATGGGCAGTCAATCCGGCCATTGCCAATAACACCGCAATAAAAGATTTAATCGAAAGCGGGTAATTGAATATGATTTTCATCACCATATTTTACTAATAATAGAGTTACATATAACCGACACCGAAAACTGGTGGGAAAGTAAATACCCCAATAAATTCCAGTAATTTAAGCGATTTAGATAAATAGGGCTTTGGTATTTTGATTTAAATTCTATAATGATCCAATGCCGAGTTTACTCATTGACTTTTTTGTCTCTTTTGCTACCACGATACTAGTTATACGTTCGCAAAAGCTTCATCAGCGCTTTACAGCTGATATAGACTTAAATGGCCCCCAAAAATTTCACAAAACTGCAGTGCCACGCATCGGCGGCCTAGGTATTGCATTGGGCCTAACTTTGGCAATCCTCTATCACTCCAATTTGCAAGCCGTTGGCAATGAAGAGGTCTTTATGTTGCTGTGCGCAGCACCTGTCTTTGCAATCGGCCTTTTAGAAGATTTGACTAAAAAAATTAGTGTCAGAACACGTTTAATTTTTACTGCGCTAGGTGCATTTTTGGCTATTTATTTTTTGGGCACCCAAATCATCCGCCTAGATATTCCGGGGATTGATCTGCTGCTTTTACTTAGTCCAATCTCCATCGTCTTTTCTGTATTTGCTATTACCGGCCTTGCAAATGCTTACAACATTATTGATGGCTTTAATGGGCTATCGAGCATGGTGGGCATGATTACATTACTAGCGCTCGGTTATGTAGGTATTGAGGTCAATGACCCGCTCATTACTTATCTGAGCTTTTCGATGGTGGCTGCTATCTTGGGATTTTTCATTTGGAACTATCCACGAGGCTTAATCTTTTTAGGCGATGGTGGAGCGTATTTAATTGGATTTTGGATTGCGACTTTAAGCGTGCTCATTGTGGCAAGGCATCTGGAGATTTCACCTTGGTTTGCTGTACTGATCAATGCTTATCCTATTTGGGAAACTATTTTTACAATCTACCGCAGAAAATTTCACCAAGGGAAAAGTCCTGGCCATCCCGACGGCATTCACTTTCATTCTCTGATTTTTAGGCGCATTCTCAATGACACTCAAATTAAATCAGAAAATGATTTCTTTTCGGCCAATGCAAAAACATCTCCTTATCTTTGGGTCTTAAGTGTCTTCGCAGTGGTGCCCGCCGTGTTGTATTGGAACTCAACACCCTTGCAGGTCATATTTTTTCTCTTATTTGCCAGCTCTTATGTCTGGCTCTACAAACGAATTGTGTCCTTTAGAACACCGAAGTGGATGCATTTAGGGTAGATACTCAATAAGTAATTAAATTCATAGATTTGATATAAGCACTCATCGAGCTAATGCATCCATAGTGATTCCTATTTGATAATTTTCAGAACCTGCAGTATTTGCCAAACAAAGAAGACTAGTACCATACTGGCAACAATCATCAAACTCAACTCAATCCTAAAGAGCTTGACGCGCTTGTGAACATACTCGATTGAAAGCATTACCTCTCCTTTGGCAGTCTAATCATAAAAATTCAGCATAAAACGAATAAATAAAAATGCGTGCAGTCCTTTACTGAACATCAAGTCAGAATGAATTGAATATTAGTTCGTTTGATATATTGAGTAATTAGGGCTAACCAATCAATCTAAATCTAGCTCAATTAAAACAGCTATTACACCCCAACTATAGATATCTATAGTTTCTCGCTTGGCCACAAACTACTGCCCGCCAATTGATGGGCCATGTGCAGCCACATCATCTGCAGTTAAATTGCCCGAATCATCACCTAACAGCAATTTCCTAACCTGAATAACGGTTGCCAATTCATTGGAATCTACATCTCGATTGACAACTCCTTGAACCATCTTTTTATAGATATCTTCGGGCAACCACATAGCCAGCTCCCATGAAAGTTGATTTGCTTTTCGATATTCTTCTTCAGGCGAAGAGCTTTTAAGTGTATTTGCCAGAGCAAGATACTCTGCTACTTTTACTGCCTGCTCTCTACTTTTCAACTCCCACTTCAAAGCTTCAGAGAATTGAGTATGATCTTTTTGCGTTTGTAATTTTATCTGCTCTGCAACCCATAAAGGAAAATAATGTCGCGCACCGTAAGCAAACACACCAAGAAGCAAAATTTGGAAAAAATACGGGCCATAATTCAATTGAGCTAAATCAACAATCCATTGCATTGCTGTTTTATCTTATGCAGCAGCCAATAAAGGCTTTATTACTAATGGAGCAATTGCAGGATTACTCTTAAATTTCTGCTCAACCTCCCATAAATCAACAGCCTCTTGCATATGCAACCAACTCTCGGGTGTTCCGCCAATGACCTTGGAGATCCTTACTGCCATTTCAGCACTGATACCTCTTTTTTCATGCAGTATCTCGGAAACCGTCAAACGACTCACACCCAAATGATTTGCAAAAGCCGCTTGGGTAATACCGAGTTCCGGCAAAACATCCTCGCGCAATATAGCACCTGGATGGGTTGGTCTACGGTTTGCGTTTCTCAAACTTCGCATTGTTTTCTTCATTAGTGATAATCCTCCAAATCCACTTCGATTGCGCTATCGCCATCGAACTTAAAAGTGATGCGCCAGTTCCCCGAAACGGTAACCGAGTAAACACATTTGCGCTTACCCTTTAATTCATGAAACTTAAATCCGGGCACATCCATATCCTCAGGCACAACCGCAGCATCCAAACGGTCTAACATACGTTCAATTCGGGCAGCATACTGCGCAGGGATGCCGCGATAGCTACCCTTGGTAAAAAAACTTTCCAGCCCTTTATGGTGAAACGATACGATCATGCTCTTATTGTAATGTATATAATTACAATGTAAATATATACATTACTTAAACAATGGGTGATATTGCCCGCTCTCGAACATTCACGTGCCATGGATTACGTACTGCCTTGATAGCTCTCCTCACTTGGCGCCACCGCTCTTGACATTGACCCATACTCTTTGCCCTAGCAGCACTATGAGCATGAGGAAAAATGCGGCTAAGAGGCCACCTGCTGTCGCTTTGATCATGCCTTTTTTGCCGCTCGAAGTTGGTGCTGTATTGGCTTCCAAGCCTTTGGTGTAGCGCACCTGGATACTTAGCAGCTGGGCATGGAGGTCATCTAAAAACGCTTGGCCATTGCTATCGTCCTTATTCAATTTAGCACGCAGCGCGCCTTCGATCTCGAGCAACTCTTTATCTAAGAGCAGACCATCAAATGTTTGGCCCTGAAGTGGAATCGCTTGTTCTAAGAAGGTTTTAACTAAAGTCAACTGATCCAAGCGTTTGCGTTGGCGCTCTAAGGCTTCCTTGGAGGCATTGATGTCATTATTGGCAGCAATAATTTGGGTGGTGAGCGGTAAGTACTTGGCAGAAGAGTCTTTGGCATCGACTACTTGCTGGGCTGGGGCACTGCCGCCAGGAAAACGTTTATGGAGTTCTTCCAATTGACGGGCGCGCTCCTCTTGATAGCCCATCTCCACTTGGGTGGCTGTGATTTTTTGCTGGGCATCTGCCGCCGCACTAATCGTTTGACTCTCATAGCCATTAAGCAGGGAGCGCAATTGCAAATAGGCACCGCCGGTGCGTAAAAATTTGCTGGCGCTGCGCACATTATCAATAGACTGCTCTTTAGTCGATCCGGTTGCCGTCAGGGTGATACTTAAAATTGTGCTGGCTGCCCCGTCTAAATCTTTGCCGATTCCAGCTAAATCCTTGGCATCGGCTTTGGAGAGCGCATAGCTAGGCACTGCATTTTTTTGCCACCATTGATCCTCGGCCAGCATTTTATAGAGGCGCTCTTGATTTTGTGGGGCTTTGTTTTCGTCAATGATTTGATCGGCCAAGTTGGGTAAGCTTTTTTGCAGCATCTTCCAAGAGACCAGGTCAAGCGTATAGCTATTATTATTATTATTATTATTTAATAAAACATACTCGGCTGAGTAACTGCCTAAAGTAAACCAGCCTACTAAGCCTAGAGTGGCACCGACTATTGCGGCGATGACTAGTTTTTTCCAGGCGCCTTGCAGGAAATTGACAATATCGAGCAAAGAGATCTCATCTTGTTGATCCATTGATCCCAAATCTTGATTGGTCATTTACTCATACTCTCATTTGAAAACTGGTTTCTGATTAAAAATATTAGGCAGAATTATTGAAAAATTTAGCTGTAAAAATTGGAATTATTGTATATGAAGAGAGCATCTTAAAAAATTTAGGGGTTCAAAAATCAACAGGAAGGGCCTGTATTGTGCAAATTATTGGGTTTAGGCATATTGATACCTGCCAAAAGAGCCATAGAAAAGATTAGGATTTCAACGGCATGGTGGTTACTGAGCTCTCCAACCGAGTACAGACAAAAAATAGCGAATACTAAGCTTATTACCAATCCTTGATGAGGCTCTTTATTTTTTAGCGCAAGCAAAAAAATGGATGCCAAAGATCCCCACAGAAAAAATAAGGCTGGCAAACCAAAAGAGAGAGTTAGCTCAAGCCAACCGCTGTGTGTCGACCCAGGCAATATATTGGGATCTAAATCTGGAAAATTAGGAGCAAGGGAGCGTCTAAATGGATACTGCAAGATGCCATTACCCCAAGGATTTTGAGGAATGAGGCGCAATCCAGCTGTAGCCCAGGATACCCGCTCAAATGCATTGGGCGTCACCATTCTGCCAGAGGCGAGTATGGGATACCCCATCGTAGCGGGGCTTTTCCATTGGGGATACTTATCAATTTGCACGCTTTCATGGATATCTTCCACTAAATTAAGCCAGCTTGGGTCATGACGAATTTGCATTCTTGCAAAAGCACTAACAAGCGCTAAGAGGCTAATAAGCACTAGCACAGCGAGCACCTTATTTTTTTTAGGCAGTACAGTCTTTGGGGTTTGTTCGACTTTTTTACGCAGCCTGCACAATGCCCATATCGACCAAAAAATACCTAGCACTACCGCCGAGCCAATCCCATTTTTTGCACTAAATAAAAAAACATAGGCGTACAAAGGAAGTATCGTCAATATCAATGCAGTCGCAAAAAATGTATATGATGCGCCACCACGCAAGCGAAAGGCATCCATGAGCGTCCCACCGATCCCAGCAATTAAAAGTGTTCCCATCAGAACACCATTAATTTTTCCGTAAAACACGTAATTGAAGTAATCGACCTGAAACAATTGATGCGAAACCCATACTCTAGGAATATATTGACAATAGAGCGCCAAAAAGCCGCCCACTATTCCAAAGCCCAGTAAATTGATGCGATGAGGCTTAGAAGAAACGGCCAAACCTGTCGCCAATCCCAAGACCGCTCCCAGAGCACTTCGGAGCCAAATTGAGCTCAGCTCTTTTAGCTGAGCAGCTGAATCTTGTGAAAAGAAAAAATAGTGCAAGATGACCCATAGAAACAATCCGCCTATGAGCAAAATCGGCAACAAATTAGGCCAGGGAATTTGATTGAGACTACCATTTTTGACATTCAAAAAATAGATTGCAGCTAGTAAAAATCCCAATCCCAGCAACATATTGCGTAGGGCTACAGTGTGCTGCATTGCCCAGATTGCTAGCAAAGATCCACTGATCAAACATAGAGCTAGGCCCAGCTGCTGAAAACATTTTGGTTTATATGCGTTGCTCACACTAGGGCTCAATTTCAATCTTTTTAGGTCATATTCTGCATTCCCATTATGGCTGAAAAGCATGAAAAGGGCACCCTAAAATTAATGCACCTTAAAAACTTACCCAACCCATGAACGCCCAATCCAGGAGATGTCAAATGCTAAAATTGATCATTATTTCATCTGGTGGATACAAATAAGATGGCACCCAAAGTTGGCTGCATCATCCAGGGCAATGTCCGAAGGGGATCCGATCTCATCCTCAAGACATTACCCCAACTGTTTGATTACACCGTTTTTTCAACTTGGGATGATGAAGGAAAAATTCCACAGGGCAATTTTGATCTTATTCGTAGCCCAAAGCCGCTTGTTCCTGGATTTACGAATCGAAATTACCAGCGCTTTTCTGTTGCCAGAGGAATTGAAGCGGCTCAAGCGGCTGGATGCGATTATGTTCTCAAGTGGCGCAGCGATATGCTCCCCACCCAGCTTTCAATTGAGAGCTTACTTGAGTGGGCGAATTTTTCACCGCCAATCAATACAAAATCCAGAATAGTATTGCCAGCCTTTAGAAATATTTCCATAAACCCCGATACTTTTTCATCTATCCCTGACTTAATTTCATTCGGACATATTGATGAAATGGAAAAGCTTTGGGGTGACGTAGGCTTTGACTATTCAAAAGAATTCAATATGCCCTTGGAAGACCAAGAGAAACTAGGGTCACATTTGATGCATTCTGCCTCGCTAGCCGATTTTTATTGCGCCGAAGCGGAACTGTACTCACTCTATCGAGCAAAACTCGCCCACAGCACAAATAGTCACCTGAACCATAAAATAGTTGCTGAAAATTATTTATATTTAATAGATCACAACAAGCTAGGTATTTTGTGGTTTGGCCCGCAAGCAGGTTTTAGAAGTATTGGCCAAGCATGGGAGCATCCATGGTGGACCGTGAATAATTGGCTAAAACGAAATGCCGCAATTCATCCTTATAGACGCCCCATTGGAGGCCTCAGGGGTCGCATCCAACGCAAGATTTCCAGAATGAAAGTTCGGGCAGAGCTTAAAACACAAGAAAAAATTTGGCAGAAAAAATATCCGGCAGTTCAACTGTAGTTCAAACCGGAATTGACCAAGATCCCCATTCATTAAATCTCAGTTCATTTAAGCCCAAATCTATAACGCTCAGCTGTATGTCGACTATCCTCCACCCTAAATACCGACCTGATATTGATGGGCTTAGGGCTGTAGCAGTATTGTCGGTAGTGTTGTTTCATGCATTTCCTGACATCATCCCAGGCGGTTTTATTGGAGTAGACATTTTTTTTGTCATATCCGGCTATCTCATCACCAGCATCATTTTGCAAAACATTCAAAATGATAGTTTTAGCTTTAGTAATTTTTATGCTCGCCGTATTCGGCGTATATTTCCAGCACTGATTCTCGTACTTATTGCTTGTCATATTGCTGGTTGGTTTCTACTGATGCCCTCAGAGTATCAACAACTCGGTAAACATATTGCGGGGGGCGCCACTTTTACTTCTAACTTTTTGCTTTGGCTTGAGAGCGGCTACTTTGATAGCAGCGCAGAATCAAAACCATTGTTGCACCTATGGAGCCTTGGTATTGAAGAGCAGTTTTATATCTTGTGGCCAGCGTTATTGATCTTCGCAAGTAACATTCGCATCAAGCTTATTAGACTTATTGTGCTTATCTTGTTGGGGTCTTTTCTAATCAATGTTTGGTTAACGAATATCAATCCAACTGCTGCATTCTTTCTTCCGATCAGTCGCTTTTGGGAGCTTTTAGTAGGGGCTACACTTGCGTATTGGGTTACCGCTCGCAAAACTTCAGAAACGTACACCCCATCTTCCCACCTCTCACCCAAAATCAGCAATGCCCTTTCCATGCTTGGAGCATTGCTTGTTGCCCTTGGTTTGGGGTTTATTAACAGAAATAGCCTCTTCCCGGGTTGGTGGGCATTATTACCAACCATTGGGGCTGTTTTGCTGATTGGCGGAGGATCGCGCTCATGGCTCAACCAACACATTTTGGCCCATCCATTCCCAGTCTGGATCGGTTTAATGAGCTACTCTCTGTATCTATGGCATTGGCCAGTCTTCACCTTTTATAGACTGTATTCTTTTCAAGAGATTAGCAACGCCACCTATCTCGCCCTCATTGCCATATCGATCTGCTTAGCATGGCTAACTACCATCCTGGTTGAACCTCAATTTCGACATACTCAAAAACGATGGAAATTGTTTGCTTTGATGCTGGGATTAATTGGCATTGGCTTTATTGGTTGGAATTGCTTTGATAGAGAAGGCATGCCCTTTAGAGCGGTCGCTCAGCAAAAATTCAATTTTCATATTGAAAATGCGTACGGCAAAACGAAGTGCCTGAATCAAATTGGTCAAAACAGCCACATTGTCTGCAATCAAAATATTGCCAAAAATGATTCTCAGAAAATGGTGTTTCTTTGGGGTGACTCACATGCGGCGCACCTAAATGCCGGCTTGCTTGCTCGATTATCAAAAGACAAATTTGCCCTGCTGGATCATTCCTTGCCAGCATGCCCTCCCATCCTGAACTTCCTACCTCGTCAAGAGCGCTCAGATGCAAGCACAAGTAATTTGGAGTGTGAGAACAATAATGTTAAAGCCCTGGAAGCAATTAAACTTTATAAACCCAATACCGTTCTGTTGGCGGCAGACTGGCTGCAATATGATGGTATCAATCAATTTAATTTAATAACGCCAGAAATAATCTTCGCAACAATTCGGAATCTGAAAGAAGCCGGAATCCAAAATATTGTTTTAATTGGCAACTTCCCTGTGTTCTATGTTGAGCAACCCAGACTTGCTGTCGCATTATTCAAGCCAAATGTAAATAATCGCACACTTCAACGCTTAAATACGCAATCTCTTGAAATCAATAAAACACTCTCAAAAATAGCTGCCCAAGAGGGGGTTTATTTTTTATCGCCCCCCGATATTCTGTGCAATCAGCAAGGCTGCCTACTATCAAGCTCAGAGGAAACGTTGCTCCCTATTGGTCTTGATATAAGCCATCTATCTAAGGCAGGCTCTGTCTACTTTATCAATCAAGCACGCAACAAAGGCTTACTCAAGTTAGATTAAGCTTCAGCAGAGTCAAATAAGAGGCTAAATAAGTCAACTATTATTTTGAGGCCCCTTTAAGAAAACAAACCTGTTTTCTTAAGTTCCGCCTTGAACTTCTCATAAGTCTTTGGGTCATAGTGATAGGGGAAATTTTTTAATTCCTCTGATGCCAAATCCGGCCAGGTGACTTCAGATTCATCAATTCGGATTGGCAATAGGTTGGGAAACCGCTTAGTCAACCGATCAATCACTCCAATAATGGCCTTGTAACGGTCAAGATAAAGCTGTCGATGCTCTAACGTTATTGGAAAATGCAAAAATAAAATTGGCACCACCCCCCAGCGAAGAAGGAATAACTCAAATAACTGTATATAGTGCTCTTCCAATTCTTCCAAGGCCAACAGTCCGCATGACTCAAATTCATTTTCAAACTGAGGGGTATGCTTGATATCACTGTAAGCACATGCAAATAACCAGCCATCTCGTTTATTACAAAATAACTGATCAGTTAACTCCGCAAAGGAATCCATAAAAATAAATTTTGGGGCTTTCTTGGGCAAAGAATCAAAGAACTCCAATTGCTTAATTAAAGGCAAAATATCCTGACGTAGCATGAAGTCCTTCAGAACAGATATCCTTGGTTTGGGGCTCGGCATTTGCAGCAGCGATAGCAATAAATCAACCCGCCCTTTTTGGAAATTGAGTCTTTTGGGAACTTTTGCAATCAGACTTAAGCTGTCATAACCTAGGCATGCATGCCTACCCAAAAACCACTCCTTGCGAGTAAAACGCCAGCGCAATCGGTGTCTAATGACTAACTTCAAAGGCTCAAATTTTTTTGAAATAAATCCCATCGTTATTAGGGGCTTATAAAAGCTAAATCAATTGAAGATAGGTGTTTAAATCTTCGGGGGTTCCAATTCCATGCATTGCATTTTGAGAAATATTGAAAATGCCGATTTTTTTCTGGTTACGGATTAAATAGTTATAGACGGGGCAAATATAAAATTCATTATTGGTACGATCATTCTCAATAATCATTTGGATAATTCCGTCAATCATTTGATCAGCTCGCCTGAAGTAATAAATACCCACTGTTGCGAATTCAGAGATCGCCTTCTTTTCTTTTACTTCGGTAACCAATCCCGCATTATCTGTTTTCGCAAATGACCATTTGGGATTTTTATCAGAATCAATGAATGTTAGGATCGATCCATCTAATGATCGATTTTTTGCATCCTCCAAGTACTGACTAAAGCAGTCATCTACGATTTGGTCAGAATTAGCAATGACAACTTCTTCGTCTGGTGATAGGTGCGCTCTAGCAAAGAGCACTGTACATGCTGTACCTTCAGTCAGCTTATCAATTGGCAAAAATATCGCATTAAATTCTGACTGTATGCGAGAAATTAAGTCTCGATTATCGTCAATATGCTCTTTTCTGGCTATCAAGGTAAATTTAGCCCCAGATTGCTGCAGGTTTTCCATTACTCGCACAATCATTGGCTTACCAGCAACATCTATGAATGGCTTTGGCAACCTGTATCCCGCACTTGCAAAGCGGGATCCCAAGCCAGCCATTGGAATCACTATATTCATTCAGAGTCGCCTAAGTATTTATCATTTTTGGCGCCTGGATATTTCACTACTGTGCTGACACAATCTTCAAGAACCTCAAAGTCTGTAGACTCTCCTGGCTCAATCAAAACAATATCGCCAGCGATAAATTCTTGTCCATTCATGCGAACAGCTCCAGAAATGATGGCCGTTAACTCTGTAGCAATTTTGTGGTGATGCCTCTCCTCAAAATCACCTTTCTTGTAGTGCTTAATTGCTATCTCTACATCTTGCGTAGGAATAATAGTTGGGACAAAGTCTCCAACAAACCAACCCTTGGTCATCTGATTGAGTTGATACTTTTTCATAAGCCCTTTTCATACTCCTCAATTTTTTGGGGGGTATAAAAGCTATGGTAATTCTCATTAGGAATATGCACAGCTTTCACCTTCTTATTTTTGAGGATTAATTCATTAAAAATAGGTGCTACATAAAATATTTCGCTATTAGAGCAAGATTTAATAATCATAGACTTGGCAGCATCAACAAAGTCCATGCCTTTCCTGAAATAGTAAAAACCGGCAATCGCATTTCGACTCAATGGTCGCTTTTCAGCCGTCTCAAGGACATATTTTTTCTCATCCAACAAAACAAATGACCACCGTGGGTGAGTTGTGTTAAAGGTCAAACAACCCGCATCCGCATCTGAATTTTGCAAATCTTCAAAATGCTTAGGCAAATTACAATCAATCACTTGATCAAAGTTTGCAATTACAAGCGGATTATCATCATTGATTACATCTATAGCCATTAAGGCGCTACAAGCAGCGCCCTTTGTCTCCCGGTCAAGAACAACAATCTTGCACTGGCCATCCGTCAGAAGACGCAAGGTATCATCAAGATGAAACTGAATGCAATCGCTTTTCTTAACCACAAAAATGAATTGCACATCACCTTCAATAGATTGCAAATTTTCAACCGCATGTTGAATCATGGGCTTGCCTAATACTTCAACCAGCATTTTTGGGTAAAAGTATTCTTCAGAATCAAAAAATTTTGATCCGCCACTAAGCGGGATGAGTATATTAATCATGATGCAGACTCAATCTTCTGAATAAATTTCACAATATTGGCATAGTTCACATCCGTTACCCGATCTATCTGCATAACATGCGCGCCCGCCTCTGTGGCCGCACGAATGCCGTTAGCATTGTCCTCTAACACCAGGCACTCATTTGGGAGAATTCCAAATCGCTCAATAGCCATTAAGTAAATCTCGGGATCAGGCTTAGACTTGGTCACATCTTGATTGGACAAATAAAAATCAAAATAATCAATTAAAGCCGCCTTCGACAGCATTGAAGTGATGGTATCTCTGATGGAGTTTGAGCAGACAGCCATTTTATAACCGTCGCTCTTTAACTTTGAAAGTGCATATTCATGACAAAATGTTGGAGCGCACTTTGTCATAGTGATATCCATTGTAAAAACTTGCTTTAGATCATTAATAAATCCGTGGAGTGCCTTGGGTAATTGTGAATGCGAACTTAGGATTTCTAATTTTCTCTTCGTTGGCAAACCGTCATAAGTAACTAAATGATCATGCCGCGAAATTTCAAAACCAAAAATAGCCAAAGCTTTATTTAAGGCTTCATAGTGCCAATCTCTAGCGTCTATTAAAACGCCATCCATATCGAAAACAATACACTTAATTTTGGTCATGAAAAATATTTCTTTGCCTCTAATGGCAAATCTGTACAAAGCATTATGGACATGCCCTCAGTGTACAAGGATTTAATCTTTGCCCAAAGCGCCTGATGATCCCTAGCATGAAGCTCTGGGGATACTATTGCCACTGATTTACCGAGCGCTAGATATTGATTGATTTGCTCCATGCCATACCATTCCGCATGAAATCCATCCAACCAAATTCCGGGGGCCTTACCATCAAAATCTTGATATGACTCATACTCGCTCAACCGAGTAAAAGTATTGAGGTTTTTCTTGATGTACCCCAGCGTGTCAGGTACGGACATATCAAAAACAAAATAGCGATCGGGATTCCATAAGGCAAGATACGGGGCAATTAAATTTTGCAAACCATCGGCTTTAATATTGATGGCATGCGGATCGGTATTTGGATATTGATTGCATAAGTCGAAAAAGATGGAGGCTTTCATACAATCATCTGTAGCGATATCGTGGCTAATCATTAATTCGCCACTGAGATCTCTAAAATCGGTTTCTATTCCAAAGCCATTCTGCAAAGCGCGCTCAAAAGCTCCCAGCGTATTCTTTTCCTCTGGCTTGAGCCAAAAACCACGATGTGCAATGATCTTGATCACGCTCCACCCTCCTTATGCTCAAAATCTCGTTTAGCCATTAAATATCTTTTCCAGTAATCACGCATTAATTTATAAGTTTTCCAAATGGAACGAGTCCGTATTGGACTAATATCATATGAAGATATATCTTCATTGAAGAAGAAGGCTGTATCAATTGACTCCAAAACATCAGGCATAGGTTTGCCACGCCATTGAATTTTTTTATAGATTTCTTTTGGTGGCAAGCAAATACGATCTTTCAAAACTTCATTCCATAAATATTGAATACGAAGCGTATTTCTTGCCGTTAAAAATGATCTGGTTAGCATGGATGAATCACTTAAAAACTTGTTATCAATCAATTGAAGCCATTTAAGTACATAGTCACAACTATTCATTGGGTGTACCCGCCCCTCAGCACACAACACAGCCCGACAAAAATTACTGATATCTTTAATAGTGCCAGCAAACATAAAGTCTCCTGCATAAAAACTTTCACCCTTCAATGCCTCAGAAAACATCAGGAAATCCTCTTGATTTCTTGCCTGAAAGTTTGAATTCTCATAAAAATTTTGTAGCCATGGAATTAATTCAGGGGGTACGAGTTGGTCAGTCCTAATTTTTAATACGTGAGTACAGTCAGTATTTTTTCTAAGCCACTCAACACCTGATTGGGTGGTAAAAAATTGTTTTCGTTGATTGAGGAAGTCAAATCCGTGGATAGCTTCATTTTCTATAATCACTACTTTGGAGGAAGACTGGGTTGGACTTAACCCGCACCCCTCCCATGTGCTTATAACGATTTTTTCTACGAGAGATGAAAATGACTCGATATTTCCATTAATGCAATCATCCGTTAAAAATCCCTCTTTTGAATTATTTGGCCCATCCCCAAAAGTAGTTACAGGTCCTTGAATTACAAGTCCAAATTTAATATTTTTCACAATGGATAACTCAATCCCAGTCGACTATGACAAATTAGATAGAAAAGCCTGGTAAGAAATTACTAAACCATCTGACAAGTCCAGCTTTGGAGACCAGCCCAAAGTTTTGAGTTTAGAAGAATCCATCCATTTTCTGGGAGTGCCATCAGGTTTGCTGGGATCAAAAGTAATGTTGCCTTGATACCCAGTGGCTTTGGCTACAGCGCTTGCCAATTGTGCAATAGTGACATCACTGCCGTATCCAACATTGATATGGCTTTGCATGGGCTCGGTTTGACTGTCGTAAGTGGCTTTATCTAATTGCATCACAAAGACCGATGCGGCGGCCATATCATCCACATATAAGAACTCGCGTCTTGGGGTTCCTGTCCCCCAGATCACCACTTCAGGGGCATTAGCCAATTTGGCTTCATGAAACCTTCTAATCAAGGCTGGGATGACGTGGCTATTTTCTGGGTGGTAATTGTCACCCGGGCCATAGAGGTTAGTGGGCATCACCGAGCGGTAATCCACGCCATGAGAGTCGCCATACTGGCGGTTATAGCTCTCACACATCTTGATACCGGCAATTTTGGCTATGGCATAGGGCTCATTGGTAGGCTCTAACTTACCTGTGAGTAATGCATCCTCACTCATGGGCTGAGGAGCGAGCTTTGGATAGATGCAGCTTGATCCTAAAAAGAGCAATTTTTTCACGCCATGTACAAAGGCTTGATGAATCACATTGTTTTGTACCATCAAGTTGTCATAGATGAATTCAGCGGGAAAAGTATTATTCGCATGAATACCACCCACTTTTGCGGCAGCCAAATAGACTTGATCCGGCTTTTCTGTTTTGAAGAAGTGCTCAACAGCAGCTTGATTCGTTAAATCAAGCTCTGCATGGGTTTTACCAATAATGTTAGTAAAACCTTGCGCTTGTAAGTTTCGCACAATGGCTGAGCCCACCATACCGCGATGGCCAGCAACGTAAATCTTTTGATTGAGATCGTTACTCACGTGTTCAATGATTTTCGTGTCTTGTATGACTTATTAGATTAGCCAATTAATTCTCTTTACCCACTGCCACGCTATGACCGTGCTTGAGTAATAAAGCATGTTGCTTGGCTTTATCTAAGTCGCTCGCCACCATCTCGACAATCATTTGATCTAAGGTAATTTCTGGAACCCAACCGAGTTTTTCCTTGGCCTTGGTAGGATCGCCTAGGAGGGTTTCGACTTCTGTAGGACGATAGTAACGGGGGTCGATTTGCACAATCACATCGCCTACTTTTAGTGCTGGGGCTTTATCGCCAACAATCTCAGCGACGATGGCTTTTTCATTTTCAGCTTGCCCTTCAAACTTAAGGGTGATGCCTAGCTGCTTGGCGCTGCGGATGATAAATTCTCTTACAGTGAACTGCACACCAGTGGCAATCACAAAATCTTCGGGTTTGTCCTGTTGGAGCATGAGCCATTGCATACGCACATAGTCTTTGGCATGGCCCCAGTCACGAAGGGCATCGATATTGCCCATGTACAGACATTTCTCTAGACCTTGAGCAATATTGGCCAGACCTCTGGTCACTTTACGAGTAACAAAGGTTTCACCACGGCGCTTAGACTCATGATTAAAGAGGATGCCGTTGCAGGCATAAATGCCATAGGCTTCACGATAGTTCACCGTAATCCAGTAGGCATACATCTTGGCTACGGCATAAGGACTACGTGGGTAAAAGGGGGTAGTTTCCTTTTGAGGGATTTCTTGTACTAAGCCATAGAGCTCAGAAGTAGAGGCTTGGTAAAAGCGGGTTTTCTTTTCTAAACCGAGAATGCGTATGGCTTCTAACATACGCAAGGGGCCAATGGCATCGACATCAGCCGTGTATTCAGGAGACTCAAAAGAGACTGCGACGTGGGACTGCGCGCCTAAGTTATATATCTCATCAG
This sequence comes from uncultured beta proteobacterium, assembly GCA_903930665.1. GTDB lineage: Bacteria > Pseudomonadota > Gammaproteobacteria > Burkholderiales > Burkholderiaceae > Polynucleobacter. Next base: position 6,607 of record CAIYZI010000130.1, on the reverse strand, counting down.
GTTGACATTCTTGAATGATCCGCACCAAGTTACTGGTATCGGTTAAATCACCATAATGAAGAATAAGGTCTGGGTGATTGATGTGCGGATCTTGATAGATATGATCAATGCGCTCAGTATTAAAAGAAGAGGCACGGCGTTTAATGCCGTGAACGATATAACCTTTTTCTAATAAGAACTCAGCCAGGTAAGAGCCATCTTGGCCAGTGATGCCGGTGATCAGGGCGATTTTTTGTTTTGTATTCATAGTAATGTTTACGATGTTTTATAAGATCGATTGATACATTTTTTTGACAACATCGACTCCACGAGTCGAGGCTTTCCAGCCCAATTCTTTTTCAGCTTTACTGGGATTGGCGCAGCCAATTGCCAAGTCTGTAGGTCGAAATAAATTCAGGTCTTGAATGACGTAATCCTTCCAGTTCAGATTGGCCTGCTGAAATGCGGCATCTACAAAATCCTGCAAAGAGATAGTGTTGCCTGAAGCAATCACAAAATCCTGCGGGCTATCCTGCTGAAGCATGAGCCACATCGCCTCGACATACTCAGGAGCCCAGCCCCAGTCCCGCGAAATATCCAATCTTCCGAGCTTTAACTTCTCATTACTACCAGATGCAATCCTTTTGACAGCATGAATGATTTTTTGCGTCACAAAACGCTCTGGACGCAAGGGTGATTCATGATTAAACAAAATGCCTGTGCACGCGAATAAGCTGTAGGCATCGCGGTAATTATTTACTAACCAATAAGCAGATGACTTTGCAACAGCATAGGGGCTCATTGGATGAAAGGGTGTACTTTCATTTGCAGGCTCACCATGGGTATCACCAAAACATTCCCCTGATCCAGCGTTATATAGGCGAATATTTTTTTCCATCATGCGGCATCCCTCTAACATATTGAGAGTTCCCACAGTAATACTTTGCATAGTTTCGACGGGTTGTTCAAACGATAATCCCACCGAGGATTGTCCAGCTAAGTAATAAATTTCATCGGGATTACTTTTTCGCAGGGCCACCAAGACACTACGAAAATCTTCGGGCGCCATTGAAATACACTGCACTTGATCACCAATGCCCAATTTTTTAAGATTACCAAATGAGCTGCCTTGGGCATCGCGCGAGGTGCCAAAAACTGAGTAGCCTTTATTCAGTAAAAATTGAGCAAGATAAGCACCATCTTGACCGCTGATTCCGCAAATGAGCGCTGTACGTTTATTCATAGATATTGTTAACTACGCCCATAAGTATCTTCAAACCGCACAATATCGTCTTCACCCAAGTAGCTACCGGATTGCACTTCGATAATCTCGAGTGGTGTTTTTCCTGGGTTTGCCAAGCGATGGGTTTGTCCTTGCGGAATGTATGTGCTTTGATTTTCGGTGAGTAGGATCACTTGATCGCCATTGGTAATCTCTGCCGTACCCTTAACCACAATCCAGTGCTCAGCTCTATGGTGATGCATCTGTAATGACAAACTGGCACCAGGTTTGACCTGAATACGCTTGACCTTAAAACGCTCACCCTCGTCCACACTGTCATACCAACCCCAAGGTCTGGCAACTTTGCGATGCAGGTTCTTCTCTTCGCGCTTTTGAGACTCTAACTGGTTGACGATGTGTTTGACGTCTTGACTGTTTTTACGATCAGCGACTAATACGGCATCCGCCGTCTCGACAATGATGAGGTTTTCTACTCCTACTGCACTCACTAAACGGGTACTGGCATGAACAAGGGAATTCTTAGAATTAGTGATGAGAGTATCGCCACTAGTGACGTTGCCATCTTGGTCTTGCTGACCCACTTGCCAAACCGCATCCCAAGCGCCTAGATCATTCCAACCGGCATCGAGCTCCACCATCTTGATGGGATATTTCGATCCTGGGCACTTTTCGATCACAGCGTAGTCAATCGACTCACTGGGAATGGTATTAAAGATCGCTTTGTCAGGACGCACAAAAGTGGCTTGATCTGTTTGATCTGTAGTTCTTGCAACCCAAGCCGTTTCGGTAGCGCCAAAAATGTCAGGGCGGAATTCTTTTAATGCTGCAAGCCAAACACTGGCCTTAAGGACAAACATGCCGCCATTCCAAAAGTAACCACCCTCTTCTAGGTACTGCTTAGCAGTTGCCTCATTGGGCTTTTCGACAAAGCGCTCCACGGTATAAGCATCATTAACGGCATCACCTTTTACCTTGATATAGCCATATCCCGTTTGAGGGGAGCTAGGGGTGATGCCTAAAATGGCAATCGCGCCTTCTTTGGCAATCGCAATAGCGCTTTGTAAAGCCTTGGTAAAAGCAGCAGGATTGGTAATTGTTTGATCTGCTGGGGTAACTACCAAAATGGGATGTTCTTGATTCTCGCTACTATCTTGCGCATAGAGTGCCGCTAAGGTGAGTGCTGGAGCAGTATTTTTGCCAGTGGGTTCTAACAATAAGGTAGCTTGAACGTCTTTTAATTCACGTAATTGATCTAATGCTAAGAAGCGGTGCTCTTCATTAGTGACAACCAGTGTTTTGCCAAGAGTGATGTCTTTGCCACCAACAGAATGAATACGCTCAATCGCTTGCTGAAAGAGGCTTTGATGAGAACCATCATCTGATAAGACCAAAAATTGCTTGGGAAAGCCACTTCTGGATAATGGCCATAAACGAGTGCCAGATCCGCCACAGAGAATGACAGGGAGTATGAAGCTCTCTGAAACTACAGTATTCAAAATAATCCTCTATGCACTATACAGTTTGAGGATTTATTTTATAGGACGTTTCTAGGCAAAACCGGCTTATTATTGCCCGATAGCCCATTTTCAGTGTTTTTTGCACAATTGCCCAATATGAATGTCAATGTGAATCACAATTTCAATGCAAAGGATCCTTTAGTTAGCGTTCTCATGCCGGTATTTAACGGGGAACGCTACCTGCGCGAAGCAATTGAAAGCATGTTGAGCCAAACCTACCCCCATTTTGAATTGATTATTCTCAATGATGGCTCTTCAGATCACTCTCAGTCGATCCTAGATTCATATACTGATGAGCGCATCCGCCTACTCAAGCACAACACTAACCAAGGGTTAACGACCAGTAGAAATGAATTGGTTGCTGCTGCGCGCGGTAAGTACATTGCCTTTTTGGATTGCGATGATATTGCGCTTCCAGACCGACTCGCATTACAAGTCGAGCATATGGAACACAACACAGTCGACATCTTAGGCGCCGATCATTTCACCCTCTATCAATCAACTGGGCGCATTAAAAGATCCAAGCAAAGCTATAGCGACCCTGATATTAGGGCCCTTTTATGTATTTGCAGCCCCCTGTGCAACCCTGCAGTTATGGGAATTGCAAAAGTTTTCAAAGAACATCCCTACAAACCCGACACGGAAGTTGCAGAGGATTATGCCCTTTGGCAAGAATTGGCTTTAACTGGCTATCGTTTTGCTAATCTCAAATCCGTTGCCATTTACTATCGCGTGCACGCAACTCAGATTAGCCAAGCATCTACTGAGAGAAATCAGGTTTTATTCTCCCTACTCCAGAAACGCTATCTTGATGGCCTTGGCATTGATTGCGCTGATGCCCCAAGAGCGCTACCCTGGAAAACTCGTATCCGTACTGCACCACGCTTTATGGGAGAACTGAATAAAAAAATTAATGGGATATCAATTGGTGTTAACTATCAAATATATGCGCGCTTTCAGTACAGAAATAATGGTCTATTAACACCCCTCACTAGACTTGAGCGCCTGCTGATGTCGCTTATAGCGAGTTGGTCTGGTCGTCTATAGACGAATCCATTCGGGCGGCAATAAGTCCTCTACAGACATTGCAGGATCGCTAATCCAACGAGAAGGTGTGAGAACAAAACCGCTAGACTGATCCGCTAACCATGCTCCCCACCAACTTAAAGAACTATTGGCAATAATATGATTATGGCATGACCGCATCAGAACTAACTCTTGAATGACATCATCCCCTCCCAACTGAGGCTCTATTAATACCAAACGCTCGGTGTAGGGCAAATGGCTTTTTGCCCACTGCAAATCATCGGAAAAAACAAAAAACCGAGTGCTTGGGTCACGCTCAAGCGCATAGCGCATTGCGCGTTGGTAATAATTTAAATCCACTACATTGTGGATGTCTGCTGCCGAGCGAAGTTGCACATAGTCCCCTCGACGGACATGCAACATTGTCGAGGACCCATCATTAATGGCATTTAAATAAGCTTGATGATGTTTATCGAGCCCCTCAATGGGTAATAGCTCCTTCTGCAAAAGAGAGCGAATATTCTCAAAGTACTTATAGGACTGCCAATAACCCATGAGATAGACATGGCGCCGACTAATTAAGGGCAGTTGCAAGAGATGCGAGTCAAATACGTAATGTTTTTTTTCTTTAGCAATAAATGGGTTAATCGGAAAATATTCTTGCAATAATCTACGCAATCTTCTGGGCGATCTCATTGGCTCTTTGAGGCTAATGATTTTTGCTTCTATTGCAAAGCGATTTAGTAAAAAAGTACGCGGGGTTACATCCTCAAAAGGGCCCTTATACCATGCGCTATCTAGAAGTAAGTTGGTTTTGTAATGGCACGAAAGAGAACGTGCAGCGGCATACTGAAACAATTGATTACCTAAACCGCCCTGTATCTGTGCAATGATCGCCATATACCTATAATAAAGCCATATTGTTTTGACTTCCTCTAGTTAGCGAAAGTAGTCTATTTACTCTTTATGAATAACGCCCTCACTCGTCGTACCGCTAAGTTAAAACGCTCACTCCAAAAAGTCCTATTTAATGCTTTTTTAAATCGTCACACTAAATTAAAAAGAGCAGAGATTTTAAAAGCTGCACAAACTGCACTCACAAAAAAGATGGTGTATGAATCTGATGAAATGTATCTGAATTCAACGCAAGCTACCGTTAGGCAAGGATATCAATTACGGAAAGATGCTCTTGCTGCTTTTTTCAACATCCATAAAGATAAAACTGCCGAGCGGATTCTCATTCAGATTCCGGATGCAGATTTTTCTCCTGCTGGCTACTCGCTGTTTACTAACTTGTTAGAAAGTTTCCAATTTTTAGGAGTGCCATGTCAAAAGCTAGGCTGGAGCGACGATAGTCGGATGGTCATTGAAACTTTTATGCCTACCGTTTTACTTTCAAGCGACCATTCTAGCTACCTTGAACGAATCTCCTGGGATGATGTTAGAGAATACAAAAATAAGCATTCTTTAAAAATCGGCTTAACCGCCTCGCTAGCCGAGTATGACAATAGCCCGCTTCCTGAACGTCTTCAATGGGCCAAAGAACATGCGATAGATTTTTTCTACAGCTTTAGGGACGAAGAGTACTTTAGGAAGCGCAAGCAATATCAGCCATTTTATGAGGCCGGCTACTCCATTCTATCCATCCCTTTTGGGGCAAATATTTTGCATTACTACCCCGTACCCGGGTTTGAAAGAGATTTGAGTTTTGCACTGATGGCATCCCGCAAAAGGGAGCATATTTTGTATCTCCAAGAGATTTCTAAAAAGTATGCAGGGTTCATAGATGGCCCAAACTGGAATCACGTCAAAGATTTTGACTTCAATCGTGACCGAGATCGGTATATTTACGCTAGAGCAAAGGTTGGCTTAAATGTTCACCTACCTGAGCAGATCGAGTGGGCCTGCGAACTAAATGAGCGCACTTACCAGCTGGCTGCATGCGGAACGCCTCAACTGATTGATCAACCCCTCTTGCTAAACAAAATTTTTTCTCAGGATATGATTTTTTCCGCCTCTTCCCCAAGAGAGTACATGCAGTTATTCAAATATATCCTAGCCAATCCCAGTATTGCGCAAGAAAAAGCTTTGCTAGCGCAACGAGAGGTGTTTTCCAAACACACCACATTTCATCGAGCGCAATCGTTTTTAAATCAATTAGAAGGATTGGCCAAATAATCGGGGTACCTTTTCATTAACTTAAATAGATGACTTGCACAGTGTATTTTTATAAATATAATTTATCCAATAACCATTAATTAGGAGATAGATAATGACAAACACCAATATTCCAAAAATCAATGTACGCAACTCTTTAAATGAGTGCGCCCAATCGATTCGCAAAGAAAATTTTGGTAAATATCAAAACTACAGCATTAAAGACTGCATCGCCTCGATCGCTGCTTCAAAAATTCAGTAATCGTTGGGTTGTAGCTTTGCTCTAACTAGGGCACTTGCTATTGCTGGCATGAGAAATCAGCACAAAAAAGCCGCTCAACTGAGCGGCTTTTTCTTACTCCATCACGTGGAGTACTAAAAACAATCAGCTTCTTAAGCTTTTTTGGCGTAAGCAGAGCACCAGCCAGCGTTAGCAACTTGTTTGCCAGCAAACAAGGCGCAACCACCAGCAGCAGAACTAGCAGCACCTTGATAGAGTGCGCATGAACCACAATGTGAACCCGCAACAAACTTAGGATATTTTGCTTTATCTACTTTGGCTGCATCAGCCACATAACCTAAAGCAACCGCCTGGGGATCAGTAGCAGATACCATGGCTTGCGCTTGAACTTTGCTGTTCAAGGCCAATGTGCAGGCACCAGCAGCAGACAAAATCATAAATTGG
>CAIYZI010000129.1 GCA_903930665.1 uncultured beta proteobacterium | reverse complement strand
AGCGCCTTGGTTAGATAACTCCTGGTTTCCAAAAAACCTATTTGAGGGTAAATAAGCTAGAACGCTTATCATTTCACCATGGGACTTCTCACTTATACACCTGGCAAAACTCGCATCAAAATCTGCGGTTTAAAGACTCCAGCAGCAATTGATGCTGCTGTGCAAGCAGGGGTTGATGCTGTTGGTTTTGTGTTTTACCCCCCAAGCCCTAGGGCTGTTACCCCAAATATCGCTGCCGCACTGATTTCCAGGCTTCCAGCGGGAGTTGACGCAGTTGGATTGGTGGTAAATGCCTCGGATGATGACTTTGCTGCTATCCGCGCAGCAGCCTCAATTAGCCTTTGGCAATTCCATGGGGACGAAACCCCTGAGGAATGTGAAAGATTGGCTGCCGGCGATCCATGGATGAAGGCTGCCAGAGTGGGAAAAGAATTCGCATTTGACGATTTTTCCCTACAATACAAGCATTCAAACGCTTTTCTGCTCGATGCCCTAGTTGAGGGATACGGTGGTGGAGGCGTCCCTTTTGATTGGCAAGGAATACCGCAGACATGGGCAAGCGAAAACGCGCCTCGGGTCGTTTTGAGTGGTGGGTTGAACGTACACAACGTGGGCGAAGCGATTGCACGCCTACATCCTCGCGCGGTTGACGTCTCAAGTAGCGTTGAAAGCAGCAGGGGTGTAAAAGACTCCGCATTGATGGCTCAGTTTGTAAATGCCGTTCGTGCAGCCGATATGCAATTGGCATCCCAATAAATTGCTGTAAAAAAAATTCAAAAGAGGTAGCTATGTACGATAAGCCAGATGCAAGAGGACACTTCGGTCCCTATGGTGGTGTATTTGTTTCTGAAACTTTAATGTTCGCTTTAGATGAACTTAAAGAGGCTTATGCAAAGTACCAATATGATCCTGCATTCATCGAAGAATTTCATTATGAGTTAAAGCATTTTGTGGGTCGTCCATCTCCTGTTTATCATGCTAAGCGTTGGAGTGAGATGCTTGGTGGCGCGCAGATTTACCTTAAACGGGAAGATCTAAACCATACCGGCGCTCATAAAATTAACAACGTTATTGGTCAAGCAATGCTGGCTAAGCGTATGGGTAAGCCCCGCATTATTGCTGAAACTGGAGCAGGTCAGCATGGCGTTGCAACTGCAACCATCTGTGCACGTTTTGGCTTGGACTGCACGGTTTATCAAGGCTCTGTTGACGTAGCCCGCCAGGCGCAAAATGTTTTTCGCATGAAATTACTCGGAGCTAAAGTCGTGCCAGTGGAATCTGGTACCAAGACTCTGAAGGACGCCCTGAACGAAGCCATGCGTGACTGGGTAACTAATGTAGACAATACTTTCTACATTATCGGTACTGTTGCTGGGCCTCATCCATATCCGATGATGGTCCGAGATTTTCAGAGCGTTATTGGTGAAGAGTGCAAAGTGCAAATGCCAGAGATGACCGGTCGCCAACCAGATTATGTTTTAGCTTGTGTCGGTGGTGGTTCAAATGCCATGGGTATTTTTTATCCCTACATTGATTACTCAGATGTACGTTTAATTGGAGTTGAGGCTGCTGGACATGGCTTAGGCAGTGGTTTGCATTCAGCCGCATTGTGTGTTGGTAAGCCAGGAGTGCTTCATGGTAATCGCACCTACTTGCTACAAGACGAAAATGGACAAATTTCCGAAACGCATTCTGTGTCAGCGGGCATGGATTACCCAGGCGTTGGTCCAGAACATGCATGGTTAAAAGATTCTGGTCGCGCTGAGTATGTTGCTATTACAGATGAAGAAGCGCTTAAAGCCTTTCATGATTGCTGTCGCATAGAAGGCATTATTCCAGCGCTTGAGTCTTCACATGCGATTGCTTATGCCTGTAAGTTAGCCAAGACCTTGCCCAAGGACAAAACGATTTTGGTGAACTTGTCTGGTCGTGGTGACAAAGACATGCATACCGTTGCACAAGCAACTGGATCAGAAGGTTGATCTGCTGATCTACAGACCTATAGATCCAAACACTTATTTAAAAATATTTAGAAATATTTAGAAATCCTTATGTCAAAAATTACCGCAACTTTTAACGAGCTCAAAGCCGCAGGTAAGAAGGGGCTTATTCCCTTCATTACTGCTGGCGATCCAGATCCGGGACTCACTGTTGAGCTAATGCATGCATTAGTACGCGGTGGATCTAGCGTGATTGAGCTCGGTGTACCTTTTTCAGATCCGATGGCTGATGGCCCGGTCATTCAAAGAGCCTCTGAAAGAGCGCTAAGCCATGGCGTGACTTTGCATAGCTGCCTGGACATGGTGAAAGAGTTTCGTAAAAAGGATCCGAAAACGCCTGTTGTGCTGATGGGGTATGCAAATCCTGTAGAGCAAATGGGTGCAGACCGTTTTGCAACCGAGGCTAAGGCTGCTGGTGTAGATGGTGTTTTGATCGTGGACTACCCACCTGAAGAATGTGTGGATTTTGCTGCCAGAATGAGAATTGCAGGAGTTGACCCGATTTTCTTATTAGCGCCAACATCATCACATTTACGTATAAAGGAAGCCGCCAAAATAGCTTCTGGTTATATCTATTACGTCTCCATGAGAGGTGTGACAGGATCTTCGAATCTCAATACCCAGGATGTGGCGAGCATAATCCCGAAAATTCGGGAGGAAACAGCTATTCCGATCGCCGTGGGCTTTGGTATTAATGATGCCGCTAGCGCTAAAGCAGTCTCTAAAACAGCCGATGCCGTGGTTATTGGTAGCCGCATTATTCGACTTTTAGAGGAATGCCCTCCTGACCAAGCAGTACAATCCCTTGAAACCTTCATTCGTGAGATTCGCGTTGCCCTGGATACTTAAAAACTGATGAGCTGGATAGATAAATTACTCCCACCCCAAATTCAACACACCGATCCCGCGAATCGCAAATCGGTTCCTGAAGGGTTATGGGTTAAGTGCCCAAGCTGTGAAATCGTCCTTTACAGCACTGATATTGAGGCCAACCTCTCTGTTTGTCCTAAATGCAGTCATCACATGCGTATTGGCGCACGTCAGCGTCTCGATAGCCTCTTGGATCCAAAGGGTCGTCATGAGATTGGCGCTGATATCTACCCAATTGACCCTCTCAAATTTAAAGATTCAAAGAAATACCCAGACCGTTTAAAAGAGGCTAGTGATGCTTCTGGTGAATCTGAAGCTTTGATTGTGATGAGCGGCAAGATTGAAACTATTCCTGTTGTTGCTGCTTGCTTTGAGTTCCAATTCATGGGTGGATCGATGGGCTCAGTAGTTGGTGAGCGTTTTGCTCGCGGAGTTCAAGAAGCCATTAATAAAAAGTGCGCCTTTATTTGCGTTACCGCTACTGGCGGTGCACGTATGCAGGAAAGTTTGCTTTCCTTGTTTCAGATGGCAAAAACCAACTCCATGTTGACCTTGCTTTCTAAAAAAGGGTTGCCTTACATTAGTGTCTTAACCGATCCAACCATGGGTGGCATTTCTGCAAGTTTTGCCTTTATGGGCGATGTAGTGATGGCTGAGCCAAAAGCATTGATTGGCTTTGCTGGTCCACGCGTAATCGAGCAAACTGTTCGCGAAAAGCTGCCAGAAGGTTTTCAGCGTGCTGAGTTCTTATTACAAAAGGGCGGAATTGACATGATCGTGGATCGCCGTCAAATGCGCACTGAAATCGCCCATTTGCTCGCTTTACTTCAGCAACTGCCTGAGCCTGCAACAGCGAGTAGCACTTCTGCTTAAACGTTGAGTACCGCGCACCAAGCCCCCGTTTTATTTTCTAGCCTAGATGCTTGGCTTAGGCATCTAGAAACCGCACACCCTGTTGGCATCGATATGGGCCTAGACAGAATTAACCGCGTTAAAGCCGCTTTAGGATTGCACTTTAACTGCCCGGTCATTACTGTTGCTGGCACCAATGGCAAAGGCTCTACCTGCGCCTTTCTTGAAAGCATTCTGCTTTGCTCTGGATACCGAGTGGGTTGCCACACTTCACCACATTTACTGAGTTTTAATGAACGCGCAAGGGTAAACGGGGAAGAGGTTAAAGATGCACTTTTACTTGAGCATTTTGATGCAGTAGAAAAGGCTCGCGTCAGCTTATTGGATGCGCCAACCCTTACGTATTTTGAATTCACCACGCTAGCCATCATGCACTTATTTGCTAAGGCAAATTTAGATGCAGTTATTCTAGAAGTGGGCATGGGTGGACGCTTAGATGCTGTCAATATTATTGATGCCGATTGCGCGATTGTGACGAGTATTGATATTGATCATGCAGATTTCTTAGGCGGCACAAGAGAAGAAATTGCATTGGAAAAAGCTGGCATATTCCGAACTGGGCAAATCGCAGTTTGTGGTGATCCCATCCCCCCTCAGACCCTAATCGACTATGCTGAAAAAATTGGCTGTGATTTATGGTTAATGGGACGAGACTACAACTTCCAGGGTGATAAGCAGCAATGGGGTTGGGCTGGACGAAAAAAGCGATTTAGTGGCCTTGGCTATCCAGCATTAAGAGGCGCCAATCAGATTTTGAATGCCTCAGCAGTCATAGCTGCGTTGATGGCTTTACATCAACGCCTGCCTGTGAGTGCTCAAGATATTCGCAATGGCTTTGCTATGGTTGAGCTTCCAGGGCGATTCCAGGTTCTTCCGGGTCAGCCAACCGTGGTTTTAGATGTTGCCCACAACCCTCATGCTGCAGCAACTCTTGGGCAGGGCTTGGATAAGATGGGTTATCACCCCTATACCTATGCAGTTTTTGGTGCAATGGCTGATAAGGATATTGAAGGTGTCATAAAGCCCCTATTGGGCATAGTAGATTTTTGGTTTTGCACGGATTTGCCTACTCCTAGGGCCGCTAGTGCAAAGCTTCTTGCCTCTAAGCTTGAGGCAATGGGAGTTGCAGTGAAAAATGGCGAAGATGGTGGCATTGAATGCTTCTCTGAGCCTGCTGCAGCGTATCAAAAAGCGATGTCAAAAGCAGGTGAGGGTGATAGAATTGTGGTCTTCGGATCCTTCTATACCGTTGCAGGCGTAATGGCTTACAGAAACAACCAGGCGCATTGATCCATGATTCGTTTATCTAAGATTTTTAAGCGAAAACCACAGGCCGACGAGTTCGAAAGAGCTTCGGTTAGGGTTAGACGCACCACAAAAAATACCGTTCCCCGTGGCATGCAGCGCACGCTAGAGAATGAAGAAGTTGAACTCAATGAAGACCCAGAACAACAACGAGCACGTCATCGTTTAATCGGCGCGGCTGTTTTGGTGCTAATTGCCGTCATTGGACTGCCTCGTATTTTGGATAACCAGCCTAAATCTGTAAATAACGATATTGCAGTCAATATCGTGACGAGTCTGCCAGCACCAAATGCGCTAGCACCGACCCCAGATTTAAAAGCTCCAGCTTCACCTCCAGTTGATGCAAGCACCAAAGATAAAGAAGTTGCCAGTACGGCAGCGGTAGTTAAAGATGAAGCCCCGAAAGAGGTGGCCGTCACCCCTTCGCCTACAGAGACCAAGGTTGAAGAAAAACCAGCGAGCCCATCAAAGACTTCTTCCTTGGGTTTAGCCGCTGGTGAAGAGATTATCGCAAACGCGAGTCAGAAGCCAAAGCCTGCGGCTAAGGTGGATGCTAAGCCGGCAGATACAAAATCCGCTACAAATGCCCCTGGAAAATTTGTGATTCAGATTGGCGCCTTTGCTTCTGAAGACCGCGCTAAGGGCTGGGTTACAAAATTAAAAGATCAAAAAATCCCCAACTACACGCTTACCAAAACGAATGCTGACGGTGTGAAGCTGTATGTTTTAAGGGCAGGCCCTTTCACTGGCAAAGATTTAGCTGAATCAGCGGAGAAAAAGATTAAGGCAATGGGCTTGTCTCCTCGTGTTGTTGAGCTTGGTGGCAACTAATGGATCATTTGTCAGCTTTGAATTTCACAACCGTTGATTACTTCACCTTAGTAGTTTTGCTAGTTTCAGCTTTGGTCGGTATATCAAGAGGTTTGTTTAAAGAAGTTCTGGCACTGGTTTCTTGGTTTGTGGCTGCATGGGTTGCTTATCATTACAGTAGCTATCTCTCTACCGAATGGCTTTCTACATTTCACTTAGATGAATTATTAAGTCTTGGTGTGAGTTTCTTGATTTTGTTTGTTCTCACCTTGATAGCATGCGGTTTGTTTGGTAATGTGATTCAGAAAATCATTCTGTCAGCAGGCTTAAGCATGACCGACCGTTTTCTGGGCTTAATTTTTGGTTTATTACGCGGGGGGTTGGTGATTGTTGTGCTTGCCTCACTCGCCGCTTTAACACCCATTCCGCAGAGCATTGCATGGCAAAAAGCAATAACTCGTCCAGCTATTGATATGGCAACGGGTTTGATCTCCAGTTGGCTACCTCCTGACTGGGCTAAACAATTGAGCGATGCTATGCCAAAAATTACACCAACAGTTACACCTTCATTAACAATAGGGATCTAGGCTTATGTGCGGCATTGTCGGAACAGTTTCCCATTCCCCAGTTAATCAATTGCTTTACGATGCATTGCTGCTTTTGCAGCATCGTGGGCAAGATGCCGCAGGCATCGCCACAATGAATGGCAATTCATTTACCATGCATAAAGCCAATGGCTTGGTTCGAGATGTATTTAGAACTCGAAATATGCGCAGCTTGAATGGTAATGCAGGTATTGGACAGGTTCGTTATCCAACTGCTGGTTCCGCTAGCAGTGAAGAAGAGGCTCAGCCTTTTTACGTAAGCGCTCCATACGGCATCATTTTGGCTCATAACGGCAACCTTACCAATGCGCCAAGCTTGCGTGTTGAGATGGCTTATCGTGATCGCCGCCATATCAACACTAGCTCAGATACCGAAGTTTTGTTAAACGTCTTAGCTGATGAACTCCAAAAAGAAACCAACAGCGCCGCGCTTGATGAAAACGCTATGTTTAACGCGGTTACCGAAGTAACCAAGCGCGTTAAAGGTTCATATGCAGTTGTTTCTTTAATTGCGGGTTATGGTTTGTTAGCCTTCCGCGACCCCTTTGGTATTCGTCCTTTGTGTATCGGACGCATTGATACTCCAAAAGGCCCGGAGTGGATGGTGGCTTCTGAATCTGTAGCGCTTGAAGGTTTAGGCTTTACCTTCGTTCGCGATGTGAATCCCGGTGAAGCGATTTACATTGATTTGGATGGTAATTTTTCCACGCGTCAATGTGTCGAGAATGCAGTATTAACACCTTGTATTTTTGAATATGTTTACATGGCACGACCAGATTCAACAATTGATGGTGTGACTGTCTATAACGTCCGTATGCGTATGGGTGACTACTTGGCTGAAAAAATTCGTGCCAACACCAATGTGGCAGAGATTGATGTTGTGATGCCTATTCCAGATTCAAGTCGTCCAGCAGCGATGCAAGTAGCAAAACGCTTGGGCATTGATTACCGCGAAGGCTTCTTTAAAAACCGTTATATCGGCAGAACTTTTATCATGCCCGGTCAAGCGGTTCGTAAAAAGTCTGTACGTCAAAAATTAAATGCCATGCGCATTGAATTTAAAGACAAGACCGTATTAATT